>NZ_JBHVKJ010000051.1:0-42706 GCF_042798275.1 Nocardioides sp. NPDC057767
GGTCGTGGTCGCCACAACGACCGACTCGGCCACCATTTCTGCAGACTCGGCTAGGTCCCTTCGGTCAGGTCACGGACCTCTGCGTAGCGGGCGCGGACGGCGGGGTCGGGGTCGGCCTCGTACGTCTCGGTGCCGGCGAGCTCCCACGACGGCGGCTCGTCGCCGCCGAGGAGGGTCCAGGCGGCCTGGCGGGCGGCGCCGTCGGCGACGTACTCCCCCGGCTCGGGGACGAGGACCGGGTGGCCGAGGACGACGGGGGCCAGGTGGCGTACGGCCTCGGAGCGGGCACCGCCGCCGACGAGGAGGACGCGGTTGACCGCGACACCCTGCGCCTTGAGCGCGTCGATGCCGTCGGCGAGGCCGCACAGCAGGCCCTCGACGGCGGCGCGCGCCAGGTGGGCGGGCTCGGCGGTCGCGAGGGTGAGACCGTGGATCACACCTCGGGCCGAGGGCCGGTCCGGCGTGCGCTCGCCCTCGAGGTAGGGCACCAGGACGAGGCCGCCGGAGCCCGAGGGCGCCTGGAGCGCCAGCCGGGAGAGCTCCTCGTGGCCGACCCCGAGCAACCGGGTGGTCGCGTCGAGGACCCGCGCGGCGTTGAGGGTGGCGACCAGCGGCAGGTAGCGGCCGGTGGCGTCGGCGAAGCCCGCGACGGTCCCCGAGGCGTCCGAGGTCGGCGTCTCCGAGACCGCGCAGGCGACCCCGGAGGTGCCGATGGAGACGACCACGTCGCCGGGTCGGGCACCCACGCCCAGCGCCGCGCCGGCGTTGTCACCGCAGCCCGGCCCGAGGAGAGCCCCGGACGACGTACGTCCCGCCGACGCCGACGGCGCGAGCACCTCCGGCAGCACGACGTCGTCACGCCCGAGCGCTCGTTTGAGCAGGTCGCGACGGTATTCGCCGGTCACCGCCGAGTAGTAGCCGGTGCCGCTGGCGTCGCTCCGGTCCGTACGCAGCGCCGCCAGCCCCGGGGCACCGGCGAGCTTCCAGGTCAGCCAGTCGTGGGGCAGGCACACCGCCGCGACCCGAGCCGCCGCGTCGGGCTCGTGCTCGGCCAGCCAGCGCAGCTTGGTGGCGGTGAAGCTGGCCACCTGCACCGAGCCGACGGCCTCCGCCCAGGCCTCTGCACCCAGCTCGCCGTTGAGCGCAGCAGCCGCGGGGGCGGAGCGGGTGTCGTTCCACAGCAGGGCGGGACGTACGACCTCTCCGGCCTCGTCCAGGCACACCATGCCGTGCTGCTGGCCGCCGACGGAGACCGCGGAGACGTCGTCGAGCCCACCGGCTGCCTCGGCGGCCGCCTCGAGCGCGGTCCACCACGCCGCCGGATCCACCTCCGTCCCCTCGGGGTGGGGCGCGGAGCCGGAGCGCACCAGCGCCCCGGTCTCCGCGTCGCGGACGACGACCTTGCATGACTGGGTCGAGGAGTCGACCCCGGCGACGAGCGACATGCCCTGCAACCTAACGAAGCCCGAGCAGGTGGTCCATGGCCAGCTGGTCGAGGTGCTCGAACGCGTAGCCGTGGTCCAGCGCCTCGATGTCGTAGGTCGCCTTGCGGATGTCCTCGAGCGTCTCGCCCTCGGCGAGGGTCGGCACGGACAGCTCCGCGACCTGGGATGCCTCGAGCGCGGCCTTGACCTCCGGGTCCGCCCGGAACGCCGCGGCGCGCTCACGCAGCACGAGGTAGTTGCGCATGCAGCCCGCGGCGGAGGCCCACACGCCCTCCTCGTCCTCGGTGCGCGGCGGCTTGAAGTCGAAGTGGCGCGGGCCTTCGTAGCCCTTGGTCTCCAACAGGTCGACCAGGTTGAACGCGCCGCGCAGGTTGCCGGCACCGAAGCGGAGGTCCTGGTCGAAGCGCGGCCCGTGCTGGCCGTTGAGGTCGATGTGGAAGAGCTTGCCGTGCCACAGCGCCTGGGCGACGCCGGAGGCGAAGTTGAGCCCCGCCATCTCCTCGTGACCGACCTCCGGGTTGAGGCCGACCATCTCGGGGCGGTCGAGGCTGTTGATGAAGGCGAGCGCGTGGCCGATGGTCGGCAGCAGGATGTCGCCGCGCGGCTCGTTGGGCTTCGGCTCGATGGCGAACCGGATGTCGTAGCCCTGCTCGGTCACGTAGTCGCCGAGCAGGTTGACCGCCTCGCGGTATCGGTCCAGCGCCGCCGCGATGTCCTTCGCGGCGTGGGACTCCGCACCCTCGCGGCCACCCCACATGACGTACGTCGTGGCTCCGAGCTCCGCGGCGAGGTCGATGTTGCGTGCGACCTTGGCGATCGCGTAGCGGCGCACCTCACGGTCGTTGGAGGTGAACCCGCCGTCACGGAAGACCGGGTGGCCGAAGAGGTTGGTCGTGGCCATCGGCACCTTGAGGCCGGTCTCGTCCAGGGCCGCCTTCAGCTTGTCGATCTCCGCCTGGCGCTCGGCGTCGCTCGCGTCGATCGCGAAGACGTCGTTGTCGTGGAAGGTGATGCCGTAGGCGCCCAGCTCGGCCAGCTTGTGGACCGAGTGCGCGACGTCGAGGTGCGGCCGGCTCGCCGATCCGAACACGTCCTGACCGTTCCAGCCGACGGTCCACAGACCGAAGGTGAACTTGTCGTCCGGGGTGGGGGTGTACTCCGTCATGGCCTTGCTTCCTCACTTTAGTTCACGACTCGGACTATGTAACTCCGATGAAACGCGATGGCCGTCACATTGTCAACCGGCTCCGCGTGGAAATGCGCTTCGGTTGACCACAAGTTCAGAACTTGGTCTAATCCCATCCATGACGGTCCGAAGCGAGCCTTCCCAGCATGCCGGGATGCGGGCGAGCAATCTCGCGCTCGTGCTCGGCGAGGTCGCCCGCACCGGCCCGGTCTCGCGAGCCCGGGTCGCGGCGCGCACCGGCCTGACGAAGTCGTCGGTCTCCGGACTGGTGACGGACCTGATCTCCGCCGGCCTGATCGGCGAGAGCGGCCCGGCCGCGACCGAGCGCGGGCGGCCCGCCACGGCGCTCAGCCTCGCTCCCGGAGGCACCGCCGGCCTCGGTCTGGAGATCAATGTCGACTACCTGGCCGCGATGGTGACGGATCTGACCGGCGCGCCGCGCTATCACCATGTCGTACGCCGCGACAACCGCGACCGCGAGGTCGACGAGGTCGTCGCCGACCTCGTCGAGGTGGCCCGCACCGCCGCCGCCAGCGCCGCCGCCCAGGGCCTGCCGCTGGCAGGGGCGTGCGTGGCGGTGCCCGGCCTGGCCGTCGGCGGCACCGTCGTACGCACTCCCAACCTGCGCTGGCCGCGGGTCGACCTCGCCGACGCGGTCGGCGAGGCGACCGGGCTCGACGTCGAGCTGGAGAACGAGGCCAACCTCGCGGCTCTCGGCGAGATGTGGTTCGGCGGTCACGAGCAAGAGGGCGCGCCCCTGCGCGACTTCGTGCACGTCTCCGGCGAGATCGGCATCGGTGGCGGCATCGTGGTCGGCGGCGAGGTCTTCCGTGGAGCGCACGCCGGTGCCGGCGAGCTCGGCCACGTCATCGTCGCCCCCGACGGCCCGCGGTGCGCCTGCGGCGGCCACGGCTGCCTGGAGCGGATGGCCGGGCAGCAGGAGATCCTCGCCCGAGCGCAGCTGGCCACGATGGCCGAGCTCACCCAGGCGTGCGCGGCGGGCGACCAGGCCGCGCTGGATGCCGTGGCCGACGCCGGTCGTCACCTCGGGGTCGCGCTCTCCTCGGTGATCAAGCTCCTCGACCCCGCGGCGATCGTCCTCGGGGGCGCGTTCGCGACCCTCGCGCCCTGGCTCACCACGGCGACGGCGGCCTCGATCAGCCACCACAGCGGTGCCGCCGAGCCGCCGCGGCTGCTGGTCTCGGGCCTGGGCAGCGACGCCGCCGTGCGCGGGGCGGCCGGGACCGTCGTACGCCGCGTGATCGGCGACCCCGCGGCCTACCTCGCCCGACAGCCTGCCCGTCGAGTCGGCCCATCTTGACACCAAGCCCGTTCGAGTCGGCCCGTCAAGACGGGCCGACTCGACACGAACCTCGGTCAAGACGGGCCGACTGGACCAGGTTGCGGCCTATCTCAGGACCGTTGCGGTCGTGATCCGCGGGTCGGCGGGGCCGATGCGGTGGACCTCGCCGGTGATCGTGACCAGCACCTTGTCGCTGCCCGACTCGGCGGTGGCCGAGGCTGCCTCGACCTCGGAGAGCTCGGCGATGCCCTCCGCGACCGCGGTGGCGACCTTCTCCCCGGCCGAGGCCGCGACCCACACCTCGATGTCGCCGGGCTCGACGACGCGGGTGAGGCTGCGGTCGGTGAAGGCCAGCCGCGTCGTGGGCACCTCGAAGCGCACCACCGCTGACTCGCCCGGCTCCAGCGCGACCCGCTGGTAGCCGAGCAGCTGCGAGACCGGCCGGACCACCGAGGCCAGCAGGTCTCGGCCGTAGAGCTGGACCACGTCCACTCCGGGGACGTCACCGAGGTTGGTGACGGTGACCTCGGCCTCGAAAGTGTCCCCGGCCGCGACCGAGCGGTCGGCCGAGAGCCCGCTGTGGCCGAAGGTGGTGTAGGAGAGGCCGAAGCCGAACGGCCGCGCCGGCGTCGGGTCGGTGGCGGTGACCTCCGAGGGGCCACCGAGCAGCGGCTGCAGGTAGCTGTAGGGCTGGGTGCCGGAGACCCTCGGCATCGAGACCGGCAGCCGCCCCGACGGGTTGACGGCGCCGGAGATGACCCGCGCCAGTGCCGGTCCGCCCTCCTCGCCGGGGAAGAACGCCTGCAGCACCGCGGCCGGACGGATCTCGTCGTCGAGCGCCCAGCCGATGGCGTACGGCCTGCCGGTGACGACCACGAGGACGACCGGCGTGCCGGTGGCGACGATCTCGGTGACCAGCTCGCGCTGGACCCCGGGAAGGTCGAGCGACTCGGAGTCGTTGCCCTCCCCCACGGTGCCTCGGCCGAAGAGCCCGGCCTGGTCGCCGACGACGACGATCGCCACATCGGCAGCGGCAGCCGCTGAGACGGCGGCCGGGAAACCGGAGCGGTCCGAGCCCTCGACGTCACACCCGGCCACGACCTCGACCGAGGCGCCGCCGAGCTCGGCCCGGATCGCCTCGGCGATCGTGGGCAGCTCGATGCCGAGAGGCTCCTCGGGATAGCTCGCCATCACGTGGTTGACGAAGGAGTAGCAGCCCATCAGGGCCTCGGAACGGTCGGCGTTGGGGCCGATGACCGCCACCTTGCCGGCGCCACCTGCGAGCGGGAGGACCCCGTCGTTGCTGAGCAGCACCACCGACTCCTCGGCCAGCCGACGGGCCAGCGCGCGATGGGCGGGCGAGTCCAGGTCGATCGACTCCGGCGCTCCCTCCTCCAGAGCCGTCACGAACGACGGGTCGAGCAGACCGAGCGACTCCTTCTGCGCCAGCGCCCGGAGCACCGCCCGGTCGACGAGCGACTCCGACACCTCCCCGGAGCGGATCAGCGCCGCGAGCGGCTCGAGATAGGCGTCCCCGCTGGGCAGCTCCACGTCGACACCGGCCTCCAGGGCCAGCGCCGCGGCCCGCCCACGGTCGGCGGCGATCGCGTGCATCACCGCGAGGAACGCCACCCCGAAGTAGTCCGCGACCACGACCCCGTCGAAGCCCCAGGTCTCACGCAGCAGGGTGGTGAGGTGCTCGACCGAGGAGTGCTGCGGCACGCCGTCGATGTCGTTGTAGGACGCCATCACCGACCTCGCTCCACCATCCAGCACCGCCATCTCGAACGGTGGCAGATAGATGTCGGCGATCTCACGGGGTCCCGCGGAGACGGGCGCGTGGTTGCGGCCGGCCCGCGAGCCCGAGTAGGCGACGAAGTGCTTCAGCGTGGCATGGACGCCGGCGGACTGCAGCCCGCGGACGTACGCGGTCGCGACCGTTCCGACGAGATAGGGATCCTCGCCGATCGCCTCCTCGCAGCGGCCCCAGCGCGCGTCGCGGATCACGTCGAGCACCGGGGCGAGGCCCTGGTGAACACCGAGGGCGCTCATGTCGGCACCAATCATCCCGGCCATCTCCTCGACGGCCTCGGGATCGAAGCTCGCGCCCCAGGCCAGCGGCGTCGGGAAGGTCGCGGCCTTCCAGGCCGCCAGCCCGGTGAGACACTCCTCGTGGACCAGGGCCGGGATCCCCAGCCGGGTCTGCGAGACCAGGCGTCTCTGCTCGGCCCACAGCCACGCGGCACGCTCGGCGGGATCGACCGGCCGGGTGCCGTACACCCGGGTGTAGTGGCCCAGGCCGTGGGCCGTGATCTCGGAGAGGCGCCGGCCGTCGCCGTCGATGTCGCGACTCATCTCGTTGGCCATCGGCGCGACGACGTCGCCGCCGCGGTCGAGCCAGTAGCCCACGATCTGGGCGAGCTTCTCCGCCAAGGTCATCCGCGCGTGCAGGTCGCGCACCCGCTCGGAGACCCGCGGCCAGGCAGGCAGAGGTGCGTCGGTCATTGGTTCAGTCACAGGAGGTGTCCGTTCTAGCCCTTGACCGCACCCTGCAGACCGCTGACGAGGCGGCGCTGGAAGGCGAGGAAGAGCACGAGGGCGGGGATCATCGCGAGGGTGGTGAAGGCGAGGACGCCGGCGGTGTCGGCGGAGTGCTCGGTGGAGAAGTCGGCGACGCCGAGCGGAAGCGTGCGCATCTTGTCCTGGAGCAGCAGCAGCGGAAGCAGATAGGCGTTCCAGGAGGTCACGAAGGCCAGCACCCCGACGGTGATCATCCCGGGGGCCGACAGCGGCATCAGGACCCGCCAGAACACGCCGATCCGGCCGGCGCCGTCCATCAGCGCCGCCTCCTCCAGCTCCTTGGGCAGCGCCATCAGGAACGGCCGCAGGATGACCACCGTCATCGGCAGCGCGAACGCCGCCTGCGGCAGGGCGACGCCCCACCAGGTGTTCGCCATCTGCAGGTTGCGGGTGATGATGATGAACAGCGGGATGATCGCCACGGCCGCCGGGAAGAGCAGGCCGAGGACGAAGACCATGAAGAGCGCCTCGCGCCCGCGGAACTGATAGCGAGCCAGCGGGTACGCCGCCATCAGCCCGAACACGACGGTCACCACCGTGGTGATGACCGCGATCATCGTCGAGTTGAGCGCGTAGCGCCAGAACGACGGGTTGCTCAGCACGCCGGCGTAGTTGCTCCACACCCATGGGTCGGGCAGCCCGGCCGGCTTGTCGGCGAGCTGGGCGTTGGTGCGGAAGCCGCCCAGCGCTCCGTAGAGGACCGGGCCGACGGTGATCGCGACCACGATCAGCGCGATCAGGTAGACCCACAGGTTGCCGCCGCCGCTGCGGCGGCGCGGGGTGAGATCGGCCATGACGCTCATACCGTGTCCTCCTTGGTGTCGCGGCGCAGGATGAGGACCTGGTAGGCCAGCGCCATCGCGAAGGCGATGACGAACAGGATCACCGAGGCAGCGCCCGCGATGCCGTAGTTGTGGCGCTTGGTGCCCTCGTCGATGAGGTACGTCGCCATGGTGGCCGTCGCGTCCGCGGGGCCACCCTGGGTGAGCACCCAGATCATGTCGAAGCACTGGATCGAGCCGATCATCGACAGGAAGGCCCAGGTACGCATGGTGGGCCCCAGCAGCGGGATGGTGATCCGCCACTGCGTCTGCCACCAGGAGGCGCCGTCGAGCTGGGCGGCCTCGTGGAGCTCCTCGGAGACGCCCTGCATACCGGCCAGGAAGAGCAGCACGGCGAGGCCGAGGTACTTCCAGGTCAGCACGAGAAGCACGATCCACAGGGCGTACTCCGGAGTGCCGAGCCAGCCCTGCTCGGGCGGGGTGAGCCCGATCTGCGCGGTGAAGGCGTCGATGAAGCCGTACTGCGGCTGCAGCAGCTGGAGCCAGACCACCGCGGCGATGACCTCGGCCAGCACGTACGGCACGAAGATGATCGTGCGCAGCAGGCCCTGGCCGCGCATCTTGCGGTTGAGCAGGAGGGCGATGGCCACACCCAGCGGGAGCTGGAGCAGGATCGAGCCCACCACGATCACCATGTTGTGGCCGACCGCACTGCGGAAGACCTCGTCGCCGAGGACCTCGACATAGTTCTCCAGGCCGACGAAGTCGGTCAGGTCGCCGAAGCCCTTCCAGTCGTAGACCGAGAAGCGCACCGCGGTGACGATGGGCCAGGCGACGAAGAGCGCGATGAGCGCGAGCGCAGGGGTTACGAAGACCAGGATCTCCAGGCGCTTGCGCCAGGCGTCACCACGATGTGCGGTCCTCCTGGGACCGCCGGAGGCCCGGCGTACAGCATCTGCACGCCGGGCGTCCGATGTGGCGTGCCCTGACGCCGCGGGAGCGGCTTGGGTCACGTCGTGTGTCACAGGCTCAGCTCACTTTTCCTTGTCCGCGGCTTCCTGGGTGGCCGTGACGATGTCGGCCCCCGTGCCCTTGCCGGCGAACACGTTGACGATCGCGTCGTTCATGGCGCCGCCGACGGCCTGGCCGAAGGCGGTGTCGAAGTAGAGCTGGACGTAGGGAGCGCTGTCGCGCACCTTGATCAGGTCGGCCAGGGCCGGGTCGGTCAGCGCGCCGGTCGCGTCGGGGTTGGTCGGCAGGCCCATCCCGTTCTTCGCGAAGCCCGTCTGGACCTCGGTGGAGAGGAGGTGCTTGACGAAGTCGACCGAGGCGTCCGGGGCACCCTCGGAGACGGCCCAGGCGTCGCCACCGCCCATTTGCGCGGCCGGGTCACCCTGGCCACCCTCGATCTGCGGGAAGGCGAACCAGCCGGTCTTGTCCCCCAGGCCCTTCTTGTCCTCGGTGATGCCCTGCATCACGCCGGGCTCCCAGTGACCGGCGAGCTCCATGGCGACCTTGCCGGTCGCGAGGAGGCCGGAGGCCGAGGTCGGGCCCTCCTGGGCGCCGGTGGAGAGGAAGCCGTTGTTGAACGGCTTCTGGGCCACGATGTCGGCGACGTCCTCGCCGGCCTTCTCGAAGCAGGGGTCGGAGAAGTCGAGGCTCTTGACCGCGTCGGTCAGCACGTCCTGCGAGCACTCCCGGACCGTGGTCCAGTAGTAGTAGTGCGCGGCCGGCCAGGCATCCTTGGCGCCGACCGAGACCGGCTGGATGTTCGCGGCCTCGAGCTTGTCGACGGCGTCGTAGAAGTCCTCCATCGTCGTCGGCGCGGCGGTGATGCCGGCCTTCGCGAAGAGCTCCTTGTTGTACCAGAAGCCGACCACTCCGATGGAGAACGGCAGTGCGTACGTCTTGTCCTCGACCTGCCAGCCGGCGACCGAGCCGCCGATCATGTCGATCTCCTCGGCCGCGTCCTCGGACAGGTCCTTGGTCAGACCCGCCTCGACGTGGTCGGCGAGCTCGCCGCCGCCACGCTCCATGTAGACGTCCGGGATCTGCTCGGGGTCTCCGCTCTGGAACGCGGCGTCGAGCTTGGTGAGCATGTCCTCGTGCGCGAAGGCCTCGACCTTGACCTTGACGCCGGGGTTGGCCTTCTCGAAGTCCTTCGCGACCTGCTCGTAGTACCCCTTGCCGGGGTCGTTGTTGGAGTTGTGCCACCACGTGATGGTGTTGTCGTCGCCACCGGAGTCGCCCGAGCCGCCACAACCGGTGGCGGCAATCATCAATCCGGCGCACAGCGCGGCGAGCGCCTGTGTCTTCCTCGACATCTTGAGACCTTCTTCGTCACAGCTCTGGATGGGGTTATGTGACTGCCGCCACATCGTCGGGTCGAGCATGGCGGTTGTCGGGCACCGATGTCAATCGTTGTCGATAACGTTTTCGTAGATGGTTATCGACAATCCCCCGAGTGGGCTACTGTCAGGGGCATGAGTACGCTCGACCAGCCCCGCCCCCGACGGGTGACCATCACGGACGTGGCCCGGGAGGCAGGGGTCTCGGTGGCCACGGTCTCGAAGGTGATCAACGAGCGCTACGGAGTCAGCGAGGCGACGGCCGAGAAGGTTCTCGCGGTCATCGACCAGCTCGGCTACCAGTCGTCCCTGATCGCCTCCAGCCTGCGCCGCAAGTCGACGGGCGTCATCGGCGTGCTCGTGGCCGAGTTCGAGCCCTACTCCGCCGAGCTGCTCAAGGGCATCTCAGCGGCCCTGGACGGCACGGGCTACGAGCTCTTGGCGCACGCCGGCCGTAGCGGCGCCCACAACCACACCGGCTGGGAGCGCCGCTCGCTCTCCCGCCTCGGCCACACCCTGATCGACGGGGCGATCGTGGTGACCCCCTCGATGATCATCACCGACGAGACCACGATCCCGGTCGTCGCGATCGACCCGCACACCGGACCCGACGGCCCGATGACCGTCGACGCCGACAACGTCACCGGCGCCCGGCTCGCCGTCGACCACCTGATCGGCCTCGGCCACCAGCGCATCGGTTTCCTCGGCGGCCGCCCCGACCTACGCTCCGCCGCCCTGCGCGAGCAGGGCTACCGCGAGGCTCTCCACGAGGCTGGCCTGAGCGTCTCCACCGACCTGATCCGGGTGGGCGGCTACCACCCCGAGGTCGCCGAGGCACCGGCTCGCGAGCTGCTCTCGCTCCCGGCCGGCGAGCGGCCCACCGCCATCTTCGCCGCCAACGACATCTCTGCCATCAAGGTCATCGAGGTCGCCGGCTCGCTCGGTCTGCGCGTGCCCGAGGACCTCTCGGTGATCGGCTTCGACAACGTACCCGAGGCCCGCGACGCCACTCCCCCGCTCACCACCGTCGCCCAGCCGCTCCACGAGATGGGCCGGGCCGCGCTGGAGCTCCTGCTCGAGCTGCTCGAGGGCAAGCAGACCGAGCGCCACCTGCGGCTGCCCGCAGAGCTGGTCGTGCGCAGCAGCACCGCCCCGCCGGCCTGAATGTTGGTCTAGGTACGCAGCGAAAGCCGCGCTTCCCTAGCGGAATTCCGCCAGGGAAGCGCGGCTTCCTCTGCATACCTAGACGAACCGACGCCGCAGCTACACGTGCCCTGTGGCCGAGGCCCGGCGCCTGGAGATGGCGTCGACGCTGGCCGCGACCAGAAGGACCAGGCCGG
The DNA here is from genome assembly GCF_042798275.1 of Nocardioides sp. NPDC057767. Classification (NCBI taxonomy): domain Bacteria; kingdom Bacillati; phylum Actinomycetota; class Actinomycetes; order Propionibacteriales; family Nocardioidaceae; genus Nocardioides; species Nocardioides sp. NPDC057767. The sequence continues at coordinate 10,985 of NZ_JBHVKJ010000051.1, forward strand.
TGACCATCCAGACAGTGCCCTGGGGCTGGTCGAGCAGACCCATGCCGTTGTCGATGACTGCCACAACGGTGCCACCGATGACGGCATCGATGACCCGGCCCTTGCCGCCGAAGAGCGAGGTGCCGCCGATGACGGCGGCGCCCACGGCGTACAGCAGGGTCGTCTCGCCACCGGTGTTCGGGTTCACCGAGTTGGTACGGCTGGCGATCATGATGCCAGCCATCGCCGCCATGGTGGAGCAGAGGATGAAGCACGACAGACGCACCCGGAACACATTGATCCCCGCCCTCCGCGCCGCCTCGGCGTTGCCGCCGACCGCGTAGACGTGCCGGCCCCAGGCGGTGCGGGTCAGCATGAAGGTGAGCACGATCAGCAGACCGACGATCACCAGCAGCGCGACCGGCACCCCCTTGAGCGAGGTCAGCGCCGGGTTGCGGCTGCGCTCGACGGAGAGGTAGCCGACCACCACGAGCACCACGACCGTCAGCAGCCCGGTCTTCAGCGCCCACAGCAGGATCGGCTGCACGGTGAGGTTCTTGGCCCGGCGCCGGGCGTCGGTGACGTACGTCGAGACCGCATAGCCCACGATGCAGACGATGCCGAGCGTCCAGCCGAGCCAGACCGGGAGGTTGGAGTTGTTGAGGCCGTTGATGAAGTCGTTGCGGTAGGGAATCGTCCCGCCCTCGCCGATCATCGTCAGCAGCACACCCTGCAGGCCGAGGAACGCGGCCAGGGTGACCACGAACGACGGGATCCCGAGCCTGGCCACCAGCAGCCCGATGAGCAGGCCGATGACCGCACCGGTCAGCAGCGCCGCGACCAGGGCCGGCAGAAGCGGCCACTCCTGCCGGGTCAGGAACACGCCGAGCACGCCGGCGCAGGTGCCGCCCGCGAACCCGGCCGACAGGTCGATCTCGCCGAGCAGCAGCACGAAGACCAGACCCATGGCGAGCACCGTCACCCCGGCCGACTGGCCGATCAGGTTGGCGAAGTTGAACGAGTTGGTGAACTGCTCGGGACGCAGCGCCGAGAAGACCACGACCAGCGCGATCAGACCCAGCACCGCCGGCAGCGAGCCGACCTCGCCGCCCCTGAGCTTGGCCAGGTAGGCGCGGAGGATCCCGCCCAGCGAGTTGTCGGGCATCGGGTCCGGCGACGCCGGATCGGTCACCGGCCGGTCGTCCACATCCGCACTCATGCAGCACCTCCTTCGGGAACCACACCGGTGGTGATCGCCTCCACGACCCGCCCACGCGTGGTGGAGGCGGCCTCGATCTGGCCGACCATCCGCCCCAGGTGAAGGACGGCGATGTCGTCGGCGACCTCGAAGACGTCGTTGAGGTTGTGACTGATCAGCACGACACCGAGGCCCCGGTCGGCCAGGCGCCGCACCAGCCGGAGCACCTGCTCGGTCTGCGCCACCCCGAGGGCCGCGGTCGGCTCGTCGAGGATGACCAGCTTGGAGTTCCACAGCACGGCCCGGGCGATCGCCACCGTCTGTCGCTGGCCGCCGGAGAGGGAGGCGACCGGCGTACGCACCGACTTCAGCGTACGCACCGAGAGACCGTCGAGCGTCTCGCGAGCACGCTGCTCCATGGTGTCCTCGTCAACCAGCCGGAGGCGCTTCATCTCCCGGCCGAGGAACATGTTGTGGACCACGTCGAGGTTGTCGCACAGCGCGAGGTCCTGGTAGACGACCTCGATCCCGAGCGCGGCGGCGTCCTTCGGGCTGGTCACCTTCACCGGCTCGCCCTCGAAGAGGTAGTCGCCGGCGTCGAAGAGGTGGATCCCGGCCATCCCCTTCACCAGAGTGCTCTTGCCGGCACCGTTGTCACCGACGAGCGCCGTCACCCTGCCCGCCTGCACCGAGAGGTCCACACCGCGCAGGACCTGCACGGCGCCGAAGGACTTCTCGACGCCGTGCAGCTCCAGCAGCGGACTCACTGAGGCACGCCGTTCTCGGTGCACAGGGCAGCGATCGCACCCGCACACACCTCGGCGGCATCGGCCTGACCGTCCTTGATGACGGTCACGACGGACTCCTTGGTGACCCAGACGGGCTCGGCGAGCACCGACGGAACGTCCTTGCCGGCCTCGGTGTCCTCGACGGTGCCGGTGGCGAGGGCGTCGGCGGCGTCCTTGTCCTCCTCGATCAGCGCGATCGCGAGGTCGGCGGCCGCCTTGGCCTCGAGCGCGGTGTTCTTGTAGACGGTGCCGCACTGGAAGCCCTGCAGGACGTTCTGCAGACCCTCGACCGAGGCGTCCTGGCCGGTCACCGGGATCTTGCCCTGGGCGTTGTTGGCCTTCAGCCGGGCGATGATGCCGCCGGCCATGGTGTCGTTGGCCGAGACCACGCCGTCGATCTTTCCACCGTTGGCGGTGTACATCTGGTCGAAGACCTTCCCGGCCTTGGTGGCGTCCCACTCGCCCGACTGGTCACCGACGAGCTTGTAGGTGCCGTCGGCGATCTTCGCCTCGAGCGCCTTCTCGTAGCCCGACTTGAACAGGGCCGCGTTGTTGTCGGTCGCCGCGCCGTTGACGTAGACGATGTTGCCGCCCTTCTTGCCGGCGGCGGTGATGCACTCGTCGAGGCCCGCGCCCATCAGCTCGCCGACCTTCACGTTGTCGAAGGAGACGTAGTAGGACGCGCCGCCGTTGAGCGTCAGCCGGTCGTAGTCGATGCTCGTCACACCTGCGTCGGCAGCCTTCTTCAGGCAGGCCGCGCCCGACTCGGAGTCGAGGTTGGTGATGATGATGACCTTGACGCCCTCGTTGATCATGCTGTCGCAGAGCTGGCCGAACTTGGCGGTGTCGCCCTGAGCGTTCTGGATCGTGGCCTCGAGGCCGGCGTCGGTGAAGGCCTTCTCGAGGTTGGGCCGGTCCTGGGACTCCCACCGGGGAGACGTGGTCGCGTCGGGGAGGATCACCCCGACGTCGGTGCCGCCCGAGCCACCCGCGTCGCCGCCGTCGTCATCCGAGCCACCACATGCCACGAGCGATGCGGTCGACAGGGTCGCGACCGCGGCGACCGCCATCAAGCGGCCGATCTTGTGCGTGTTCATCGTCCGAACTCCTCAGTCCTGGGTGTGATCTATGTCACGTCGGGGTGCAACCTATCTCCTCCGGCGGCGATGTGAAACGGTTTCGAGGAGATCTCGACAGCGCAATGACAACGCCCGTACGCCCACACGTCACCACTGCCCGTTATGGTGCGACGGCTCCCATCCCGCCGACATCCACTAGAACAGCGATCACGTGACCGCCCTCTCGGATTTCCCCACTCCCCCGGCCGCCCCGCCACACAGCGAACCCAAGGTCCCCAAATATGGGCACCCCTCCGGACACATCAGCGAGATCCACGGCCTGCGCGGCATCGCGCTGGCGCTGGTGGTCGCCTTCCACCTCTTCGGCAACGGCCGGGTCTCCGGCGGCATCGACGTCTTCCTGGTGATCTCCGGCTTCCTCGCCACCCGGTCACTGGTGGGCAGGGCCGAGCGCGGCCAGGTGAAGCTGGGTCAGCACTACGGACGTACGTTCGCGCGGCTCGCCGCTCCCGCCCTGATCGTGCTGGCCGCGACCGCCGCGCTGATGGTGGCCTTCATCCCGCAGACGCTGTGGACGCAGACGACCCGCGAGATCGTCGCAGCCGCGACCTACCTGCTCAACTGGGAGCTCATCGCCAGCCAGCTCTCCTACGGCGCGGCGGGGCCGTCCTCGACGCCGGTGCAGCACTTCTGGTCGCTCGCGGTGCAGGGGCAGTTCTTCCTGCTGTGGCCGCTCGTGGTCGTCGGGCTCGCCTTCGTGCTACGCGGCCGGATCGGCCTGGCGCGGGTGCTGTTCGTGCTGACCGCGGCCGCGTTCGCCGTCTCCTTCCTCTACGCACTGAAGGTCTCCGGGGCCGACCAGGCGGCGGCCTACTTCAACTCCGTCACCCGCTTCTGGGAGATCGCCGCCGGCGCCCTGACCGCGCTCGCGCTGCGGCGCCTGAGCCTGCCCGAGAAGATCAAGCCGCACGCCGCATGGACCGGTCTCATCCTGGTTGTGACCTGCGGTTTCGTGATGGACGGCGCGGACCACTTCCCGGGCCCGCTCGCGCTGTGGCCGGTCACCGGAGCACTGCTGGTCATGGTCGGCTCGACATCGTCCGCCCACGGGCCGCGGCGGCTGCTGGAGACCGCTCCGCTGCGGTTCGTGGCCGACATCTCCTACGAGCTCTACCTGTGGCACTGGCCGCTGCTGATCGCCTGGCTCTACTACACCGGCGGCGAGCGCCTCACCCTCGTCTCGGCCGCGGGCGTGCTGGCCGTCTCGACCCTGCTCGCCTGGGCGACCAACCGGCTGGTGACCCGCCAGGTCCAGACGTACGTCATCGAGCCCGGCGGGCCGCGTGCCCTGGTCGCCACCCTGGCTGCTCTCGCGGTCGCCGTCGGCGCGGGCTGGAGCGGCCTGACCGCGATCAGCCACTCCGAGGACCGGGCGATCGCGGCAGCAGCCCGGCTCGCCACCGCCGACCCCTACACGACCGAGTGCCTCGGCGCCGCAGCGATGGCAGCGGCGTCCGCGGGCGGGTCGTGCCGTAACCCGGACCTGCGCGGCGAGCTGATCCCCGCGGTGGCCGCCATCGGCGAGGACGACGACAATCGCAGCCAGTGCTGGTCCTTCGAAGAGCGCCCGGTGAGGTTCAGCGCCTGCCCGAACGGTGCCGTCGAGGGCTACCAGAAACGACTGTTGATGGTCGGCGACTCCCATGCCGTCGCCCCGGTGGGTGCGCTCGACCTGATCGGCAAGCAGCGCAACTGGCGCATCGACGTCGCCTCGCGCGCCGCCTGCCACTGGAACGCCCGTCCGCTCGGCCGCAACGTCGCCGACAACCGCCAAGCCTGCGCGGAGTGGAACCGGCAGCTCGAGACCTATCTGCACGCACCCGGGCAGAAGGACCTCGACGCGATCATCGTCACCCATTCCGCCCGCAAGACGACCCAGCCGCTGGGCGGGGAGACGCCCTACGAGTCCACGGTCAACGGCCTGGTCGAGGCGTGGAGCCACCGGCCCTCGAAGGACGTCCCGGTGATCGCGCTCGTCGACAACCCGATGTTCGAGCCCGACACCGCCGCCTATCTCCGCACGACGCTGGGCTGCATCCAGCGGCACTCCCCCGAGACCGCGGGCGAGGCGTGCGGGCGTCCGCGCACGGACGTGGTCGTCGAGGACCCGCACCGCGACGCGGTCGCCCGCGACCCGAACGCACACCTGGTCGACCTGACCCACCTGTTCTGTGAGGACAGGATCTGCCCGGCGGTGATCGGCAACGTCATCGTCTACCGCGACGGCAACCACATCACCTCGCGCTACGCCCGCACGCTGGCTCCCTACCTGGGCCGGGAGCTGGCCGGGGTCATCGGCTAACGGGCCACGGCCAGGGCGTCGATCTCGACCAACATCTCCTCGCGCGGCAGACCGGTCATCACGGTGGTACGGCACGGGAGGATGCCGCCCTCGGCGACCCGCGAGCCGATGAACTCACCGTAGGCCTCGTTCATCGCCGCGAAGTCGTCGCGGGTCGCGAGGTAGACCCGGAGCATCAGCACGTCCTCGAACCCCGCACCGGCGGCGGCCAGGATCGCCTCCACGTTCTGCAGGGTGCGCACGGTCTGGGCCTTCACGTCACCGGGGAACAGGTATTCGTTGGTGGCGGGGTCGACCGGACCCTGGCCGGAGACCTGGATCAGGCCGCCGCGGACGACACCCTGGGAGAAGGTGTGCGCGGGGGCCGGGGCCTGGTCGGTGGAGATGCGGACGTCGGACATCGGTTGGTTTCCTCTCGGGGTGTTTCTCATGCGCTCCGGCCGGCCCAGTCGGCGGAGATCGCTTCGGTCGCCGCGAGGAGCTGCGGCACCAGGGCACGCACCCCCTCGCGGGGCAGGATGACGTCGGGCACGGAGACGGAGACCGCGGCGACGACCCGCCCGGCCTCGTCGCGTACGGGCGCCCCGACGCAGTTGATGAAGTCCTCGTGCTCCGCGGCGTCCTCCGCCCAGCCCTGCTCGCGCGTGCGGGCGAGCACCTCGCGGTAGCCCGCGGCGTCGGCGATGGTGCGGCTCGTGAACGGGCGGAAGTCGATGCCCGCGATCACGGCCTCCTGCTCGCCCGGCGGGAGGCCGGAGACGAGCACCTTGCCGACGGCGGTCGCGTGCAGGGCGGCGGGCAGTCCCACGCGGGAGTACATCCGCACCGAGTGCGTGCTCTCGACCTTGGCGAGATAGATGGCTGCGCCGTTCTCGTACGCAGCCAGGTGGACGGCCTGGCCGCCCGTCTCCGCCGCGAGCCGCGTCAGGTGCGGTTGGGCCACGTCGCGGATCGCGTGCTGGGCGAGGGCCATCGTGCCGAGCGCGAACAGCCGCGAGCCGAGGTGGTAGCGCTGGCGGTCGTCACGGCGTACGAACCGGTCCGCCTCCAACGTGTGCAGCAGCCGCATCGCGGTGGTCTTGTGGACGCCGAGACTGGCGGCCACCTGGTCGAGAGACCGCTCGCCCTCACCGAGCTCGATGAGGATCTGGAGCGCGCGGGACAGACTCTGGCTCATCGGGCACCCTCCGCAGTGGTCTCGAGCGCCGGGGAGTCGATGCCGGATGCGCTCACCCGGGTCGCCGCCCACTCGTCCTGGGAGCACACGAGAAGCCGCGCACGTACGTCGGCGGTCGGAGGGTCCGCATGGTCGCCGGTCGCGGCCAGCACGCCCGCCGCCACCAGGTGACCCTGGCGCAGCCGGCCGATCGGCCCGATCCCGTCGACGAGCGCCGCGAGATAGCCCGCCGCGAACCCGTCGCCCGCACCGACCGGCTCCACCACGTCGACCCGCAGAGCGGGGACCTCGGTGGCGCTCCCGTCCGGGTCGTGCTCACCGGCGGCGTGCGAGTCGGCCTTGATCACGAGCAGGGGGCGGTCGCCGAGGAGCTCCCGCAGGTCGCGAGGGGTGTCCACGCCGAGCGCAGCACGGGCCTCGTCGGCGCCGAGCAGCACCACGTCCGCCGCGCGGAGCAGGTCGACCAAGGGTGCGACGTCCCGGCGGGCCCACAGGGCCGGTCGCCAGTTGAGGTCGACGCTGAGCCGGAAGCCGAGCTCCTCGCGCAGCGCGAGCAGGCGGGCGACCAGCGCAGAGCCCTCCTCGAGGATGCCGGCGGTGATGCCGGAGGTGTGCACGACCTCGGCCGAGGCCAGCGCCTGCGCGACCCCGGGCCCGTCGAGCAGGCCGGCGTCCATGGCGGCCGCCGCGGAACCGGCACGGTAGTAGTGCATCCGGCTGCCACCGGGCGCGGGCTCCTTCACGTAGAGCCCCGTGGGCCGCTGCGGGTCACGCTCGGCCCGGACCTCCACGCCGCGCGCGGTCAGGTCGTCGGTCACGACGTCGCCGAACGGGTCCCGGCCCAGCCGGGACACCCAGGCGGTCCGCACACCGAGAGCCGCCAAGGCTCCGGCCACATTGGCCTCCGCTCCCCCGACCGAGCGACGCAACGTCGCCGCCTCGGCCAGCGATTGGTCGCCCTCCGGTCGCAGGACGACCATCGCCTCCCCGAGACAGACCGCTCGCACGTCTCCGCTGCTGCCCACGAACGGGGCTCCTCCCTGTTGGTCCTTGGCCGCGCCGTTGACGGCCGCTGTGACCGATGCTACAACTAACGAATCGAATTACGCAATCCGCGTTGCAAAATACGCAACACCAGGAAGGATCGGCCATGGATCACCCGGCAGCCCACATCGACCCGGCCGCCGTCGCGGCGATGCGCGAGGAGCGGGTCGGCTGGCGCCACAAGGCGATCCCGCCCGCGCTCTGGGGACGTACGGTCGCCGAGGTGCTCGACGAGGCGCCCCGGCTCTCGCAGCTGCCCACGCCTTTGCTCTCGCTCTCCCGGGTCGCGTTGAGCCACAACCGCGACGTGCTGGCGGCATGGTGCGCAGAGCGAGGCATGGCCCTCGCACCGCACGGCAAGACCACCATGGCTCCGCAGCTGTGGGCCGAGCAGCTCTCCGCCGGCGCCTGGGCGATCACGGTGGCGAACCTCCCCCAGCTCGCCGTCGCCCGCGCCTTCGGCGTCTCCCGGGTGATCGTGGCCAACGCGATCGTCTCCCCGCTCGCGCTGCGCTGGATCGCGGACCAGCTCACCGAGGACCCGGAGCTCGAGATCCTGGTCTGGGCCGACTCGCCGCGCACCGTCGCCCTGATGCACGACGCGCTCGCGGCCCATGCCGCCGCGGCCGGGCCACGACAGGCGATCGGCGTGCTCGTCGAGCGCGGCGCCGCGGGCGGTCGCACCGGCGCCCGCGACGAGGAGACCGCCGTAGCCGTCGCCGAGGCCGTCGCGGCCTCACCCCACCTGCAGCTCGCCGGCGTCACCGGCTATGAGGGCGCCCTGGCGCACACGACCGACGAGGCCGCGCTCGAGGTCGTGCACACCTACGTCGACAGCCTGGTCTCGCTCCATCGGCGGATCTCCGGCCTGCTCCCCGGCGACCGGAGCCCGGTCGTCAGTGCCGGCGGCAGCGCCTACTTCGAGCAGGTCGCCGACTCGCTCGCACCGCTCGTGACGGGCGAGGAAGCGCGGGTGGTGCTGCGCAGCGGCGCCTACATCACCCACGACGACGGCTTCTACCGCGGCATCTCGCCGCTGGGGAACGCGCCCCGCACCAGCGGCCCCGGCCTGCGCAGCGCCATGCACGGATGGGTGCGAATCAGCTCCCAGCCCGAGCCGGGGCTCGCGCTCTTCGACGCAGGCAAGCGCGACCTGCCCTTCGACGAGGGTCTCCCCGAGGCTCAGCTCCTACGTGCCCGGACGACCGGCTCCCCCGCGACGCCCCTGACCGGCGTCGAGGTGACCGCGCTCAACGACCAGCACGGCTTCCTCCGCTGGGATCCCGCCGCCGAGGCGCCCGTCGCGATCGGCGACGAGCTCCGCCTCGGGCTCTCGCACCCCTGCACGGCCTTCGACAAGTGGGGCCTCATCCCGGTCCTCGACGACGCCGACGCCGACGACCCGGTCGTCGTCGACCTCGTGCGCACCTGGTTCTGAGAGGACCGACCATGACCGACCTGCTCATCCGGGACGCGACCGTCGTCGACGGCACCGGCGCCCCGGCCTTCCCCGCCCACGTCAGCATCGAGGCGGGCCGGATCACCGGCATCCACACCGACGGCTCGGTGCCGACCGCGCGGCGCACCGTCGACGCCGCCGGCCGGACCCTGACGCCGGGGTTCATCGACATGCACGCCCACTCGGACCTGCAGATCCTGGTCAACCCCGACCACACCGCCAAGGTGAGCCAGGGCGTCACGCTCGAGGTCGTCGGGCAGGACGGGCTCTCCTTCGCCCCTGCCGACGCCACCGCGCGGGCTCACCTGCGCCGCCAGATCGCCGGTTGGAACGGCGAGCCGGACGACTTCGACTTCGACTGGGACACCGTCGCCGGCTACCTGGACCGGCTCGACCGCGGGATCGCGTGCAACGCGGCGTACCTGGTGCCCCAGGGGACGCTGCGGCTGATGGTGGTGGGCCCGAACGACCGGCCCGCGACGCCGGCCGAGATCACCGAGATGGCCCGGCTGCTTCGCGTCGGGCTGGAGGAGGGCGCGGTGGGGATGAGCAGCGGCCTGACCTACCCGCCGAGCATGTTCGCCGACGACGAGGAGCTGGCCACGCTGTGCCGGGTCGTCGCCGAGGTGGGCGGCTACTACAGCCCGCACCACCGGTCCTACGGCGCCGGTGCGCTGGAGGCGTACGCCGAGATGATCGAGGTCGCCCGCACCTCCGGATGCGCCCTCCACCTCACCCACGCGACCATGAACTTCGAGCCCAACCGCGGGCGGGCCGGTGAGCTCGTCGACCTCATCGAGGCCGGCCTGGCCGAGGGCGTCGACATCACCCTCGACACCTACCCCTACCTCCCCGGCGCCACCACGCTCAGCGCGGTGCTGCCCAGCTGGTCGACCTCCGGCGGCCCCGACGCCCTGCTGGCCCGGATCGCCGACCCGGCCGACCGGGCCCGGATCGCCCACGAGCTCGACCACGTCGGCACCGACGGCTGCCACGGCTGCGTGACCGACTGGCGCACGATCCAGATCAGCGGCGTACGCAACCCTGAGCTGTCGCGCCACGTCGGCCGCACCGTCGCCGAGATCGCCGATGAGTCCGGCCAGGTCGCCACCGACGTCTTCTTCGATCTCCTCGTCCGCGACCGGATGGCCACCACGATCCTCCAGCACGTCGGCCACGAGGAGAACGTGCAGACGATCATGCGGCACCGCACCCACTGCGGCGGCAGCGACGCGATCCTCGTCGGCGAGCGCCCGCACCCGCGCGCGTGGGGCACCTTCCCCCGCTACCTGGCCCGCTACGTACGCGACCTCGGCGTGCTCGACCTGGTCGACTGCGTCCATCACCTGACCGGGCGCCCGGCCTCCCGGCTGAAGCTCCACGAGCGCGGACTCGTCCGTGAGGGGTACGCCGCCGACCTGGTGCTGCTCGACCCCGACACCGTCCAGGACACCGCCACCTTCGAGGAGCCGCGGCAGCAGGCGCGCGGCATCGACTGGGTGCTGGTCAACGGCACCGCCGTCATCGAGGACGGCCACCGCACCGGCGCGCTGCCCGGACGGGCCCTGCGCCGGACCGAGGAAGGGACCCGACCCCGATGAACGAGAGCCCGATGAGCAACCCCGTGATCGACACGCTCCGCGCCGACCAGGCGCTGGTCGTCGTACGCGCCTCCCGGCTCGAGGATCCCGTCGCGCTGTGCCACGCTCTGGCCGCCGGCGGCATCCGGACCGTCGAGCTGACCTACACCACCCCGGGCCTGACCGACCTGCTCGCCGAGGTCGCCGCGCGCGCGGACGACGACATCGTGATCGGCGCCGGGACGGTGCTGACCGCCGACCAGGCCCGAGCCGCGCTGGCGGCCGGCGCCCGGTTCCTGGTCACGCCCGGTCTTCCGGCCGAGGCCGCGGAGATCGTCGCCGAGGCTCACGCCCACGGCGCGGCCGTCGTCCTCGGCGCGCTCACCCCGACCGAGGTCCTCACCGCGACCGCGCTGGGCGCCGACGCGGTCAAGATCTTCCCGGCCCGGGCCGTGGGCCCGCGCTACTTCTCCGACCTGCGGGGCCCGTTCCCCGAGGTCGCCCTGATCCCTTCCGGCGGAGTCGACGACGACAACGCCGCGGAGTTCCTGCGGGCCGGCGCCATCGCCGTGACCGCCGGGACGTCGGTGGTCGAGCCCGCCGACGTCGACGAGGCCCGGTGGGAGCAGATCACCACCAACGCCGCCCGGTTCCGCGCAGCGCTGCGCTGAGTCCGTCCCCTACCCATCCCCCACCCTGACCCCGACGGGAGAACCAGCCATGCACTGGCTCCAGACAAGCACCCCCGGCCTGTTGCTGCTCTGCGCAGCGGCGATCGCCGTGCTCCTCTTCTTGATCATCAAGGTGAAGCTCGAACCCTTCATCGCGCTCTTCATCAGCGGCATCGGCCTGGCCGTCGCGGCCGGTCTGTCCATCGAGCAGATGGTCGGCACCGCCCTCGCCTCGAAGGAGTCGCTCATCGAGACCGGCTTCGGCGGGGTGCTGGGCCACATCGCGCTCATCATCGGTCTCGGCACCGTGCTCGGATCGCTGCTCGAGCGCTCCGGTGGAGCCGACGTCCTCGCCTCGAAGCTGATCGGCATCTTCGGCGAGCGCGGCACCCCGATCGCGATGGGCCTGGTCGGCCTGATCTTCGGCATCCCGGTCTTCTTCGACATCGGCATCTTCGTGCTCGCCCCGCTGGTGTACGTCGCCGCGCACCGTGGCGGCAAGTCCCTCGTCCTCTACGCCCTCCCGGTGCTGGCCGGCCTGTCGATGACGCACGCCTTCCTGCCGCCCCACCCCGGCCCGACGGCCCTGGGCGGTCTCCTCGGCGTCGACCTCGGCTGGCTGATCATCATGGGCCTGCTGTGCGGCCTGCCCGCGTTCGCGGCGGCCGGGATCCTGTTCCCGATCTGGATCGCTCCGCGCGTGCAGGTCTCGGTGCCCGAGGAGTTCCTGGTCGCGGAGACCGAGGCCGAGGAGGACCCGACGCCCGTCGCCCCGGTCTCGCTCGCCCTCGTCCTCGCCGTCATCGCCGTGCCGCTGCTCCTGATCCTCGGCGCGACCTTCGGCACGATGCTGCTCGACCCGGGCCGGCTGCTCAGCGTGCTCACCTTCCTGGGCAACCCGGCGATCGCGCTCACCATCGCCGTGCTGCTGGCCTTCTGGCTGCTCGGCATCCGGCGCGGCATGAAGCTCGAGGAGATCTCGGAGTTCACCGGCGCCTCGCTGCGGCCGGTCGGCATGATCCTGCTCGTCGTCGGCGCCGGCGCCTTCTTCGGCTCCGTCATCTCCGCGACCGGCGTGGGTGCCGCTCTCGCCGAGGTGCTCGCCGACGCCGGTCTGCCGGTCCTCCTGCTGGCCTACGTGATCTCCTGCGGACTCCGGATCGCCCAGGGCTCCGCGACCGTGGCGATCGTGACCACCGGCGGCATCGTCGGCCCGACGCTCGCCTCGGGCTACTCCCAGCCCGAGCTCGCCGTGATCGCCGTCGCGATCGCCGCCGGATCGATCATCCTCAGCCACGTCAACGACGGCGGCTTCTGGATCGTCTCGCGCTACTTCAACCTCACCGTCAAGCAGACCCTGGCGACCTGGACCGTGCTGGAGACGGTGCTCTCCGTCACCGGCTTCGCGGCCGCCGCCGTCGCCTGGGCGATCGTCTGAGGTTCGGCCCCTGCATCGACTCTGCTAGACCGACGCCCACGCCTGCGCGAGCAGCTCGCGGGTGTCGGTCAGCAGCTGGGGCAGGGTCTTGGTGCGGCCGATGATCGGCATGAAGTTCTGGTCACCGATCCAGCGGGGCACGATGTGCTGGTGCAGGTGGGCGGCGATGCCCGCGCCACCCGCGGTGCCCTGGTTCATCCCGATGTTGAAGCCCTCGGCCTGCGAGACGCCGGCGAGGGTGCGTACGGCCTGCTTGGTCAGCACCGCCATCTCGGCGGCCTCCTCGTCGGTGGTCTCGACGTAGCCGGCGACGTGACGGTAGGGGCACACCATCATGTGGCCCGGGGCGTACGGATAGAGGTTGAGCACGACGAAGCAGGTCTCGCCGCGATGCACGACCAGGCCCTCGGCGTCCTCGAGGCTCGGCACCCGGCAGAACGGGCACTTCGTCTCCGACGGGTCGCTGGGCTTGTTCTCCCCGCGGATGTAGGCCATCCGGTAAGGGGTCCACAGCCGCTCCAGCCCGTCGCCCTCGCCGATGCCGTCCTGGGTGAGTACGCCGTCCATCTCCGTCACGCGGCAAACACTACTTAATCCCCTGGAAAGGTCAGTCGGGCGCTTCCCCGCTGCGCAGGGTGTACGCCCCGGCGACAGCGGCCGCGAGAAGCACCACCAGGCAGGCTGCGGTGATCCCGGACAGGGCCTGCCAGGGGAATGTCAGCGGCGCGTCGGGTACGTCGCGTACGACCGCCTGCCGCACCAGCCAGCCGGTGAATCCGGCGATCGCGCCGCCGACCAGCAGGGCGCCGGCGCCGGTGAACGCCGTCTCCCAGAGCGTGGTGCGGCGCACCTGTGCCGGGGTGGCACCGAGGAGGCGGGCGGTGGCGGTCTGACGACGGCGCTGGCTCATCCCGATCAGGATCGCGTTGACGGCCGCGATCGCGGCGTAGACCCCGGCCGGGCCGAGCATCACCCACAGCACGACCTCGTTCGTGGCGCGGGCCTCGGCAGAGACGGTGTCAACCCACTCCGCAGCGGTGCTCACCTCGGCTCCGCCGTCCCGGAGCGCCCGGGCCGTCGTAGCGACGTCCGCGCCGGCGTCGGTGCGCACGAAGACCGTCCCGGTGTCGCGGGCGACCTTGCCGATACCGGGCAGGTCGTCGGGCACGACGACGTCGGCCCACAGGTTCGGGGCGTCGGGGACGACCGCGACGAGGCGCACCTTGACGCTGCGGTCGCCGACGCGCATCCGGCGGGTCTGGCCCACCCGGATGCCGAGGTCGGTGACGTAGGACGAGGTCACCGCGATGGCCCGGCCGTGCAGGGCGGCGAGACTCCCCTGTGTCGCCTGCAGGCTCCGCGTGGCGGCCGCACTGGAGACATCGACCACCTCGACGTCCTCGAGACCTCCCCCGAATCCGACCTGCGCGGTGCGGCGTACGTCGCTCACCCGCACCCCGGGCACGTCCTGGATCCGCTCGGGACGCTCCGCCTGCTCGACGACCAGCTCCGACCGCAGCGCTGCCCGGTCGGCGCCCTCGCTCCAGTCGGCGGTGGCACCGACCGCGAGCACCATCGAGCCGGCGACCGCCATGATGGCCACCACCGGCGCCGCCACCGCGGCGGTCATCCGGCCGCTGGTGCGGGCGAGGTCGCGGGCCAGGTGGGCCGCCGGGTCCCGTCGCGCCATCGCGGCACCTGCGTAGGCCGCGAGCTCGGTGTAGAGCAGACCGCCCACCGCGTTGGCGCCGACCACGGCGAGGATCGGGAGGAACATGCCCACGAGCAGGGCGAACAGCAGCGGCATCCCAGGAGCGAACCAGGCGGTGGCGGCCAGACCGCCGGCCGCGGTGAGCGCGACCAGCCCTTGGACCACCGTGGGCCGGCGGCGCTCGAGGACCGCCTCGCGCAGCGCCTCGACCGGCTGCGTACGTCCGGCGCGGGCGCCCGCGCGCCAGGCGCCGACCAGCGCGACCCCGACCCCGCAGGAGGCGGCGATCGCCCACCCGGCGCCCTGGCCGGGCATCGTGAGCAGGACCGGGGTGACCCCAGCCAGGTGCAGGACGCGCAGCACAGGCGCAGTCACCGCGGTGCCGAGCACGCAGCCGGCGACCGTGCCGACGGCCGCGACCCCGAGCGCCTCGGCGAGGAGCAGGGTCCGCACCTGGGCCGGGGTGGCGCCGAGCAGACGGAGCAGGCCGAGCTCGCGGCGCCTGGTGGCCACCACGAACCCGAAGGTCGAGGAGACCACGAAGAGCGCCAGGAAGAGCGAGATGCCGGCCATGATGCCGAACAGCGACCCGAGGTCGTCGATCTGCGTGCGCGTCTGCGGGTCCAGCCCGTCGGTGGCGGTGGCGAGCGCTCCCAGCATGTTGGTGGCGAGGGTGATCAGGGCGATCCCACCAGCGAGGGCGACGGCGGCCCCGGCGTACGGCGGCCAGGACCCGCGCAGGGTCTTCAGGCTGTGCGAGACCATCACGACGACGTTCATCCCACGGGCTCCAGCTCGGCCATGCGGGCGCTGATCCGGGCCGGGTCGCTGCGTTCCATCTGCCCGACCACCTGGCCGTCGGCGAGGAACAGCACGCTGTCGGCGTACGAGGCGGCGAGCGGGTCGTGGGTGACCATCACGATGGTCTGCGCCGGCCCGCGGGTCCCCGGAGCATCGACGAGGTGCCGCAGCAGCTCGAGCACGTCACGTCCGGCGTGGCGGTCCAGCGCCCCGGTCGGCTCGTCGGCGAAGAGCACCGCGGGCCGGGAGTGCAGCGCACGCGCGATCGCGACGCGCTGCTGCTGGCCACCGGAGAGCTCCGGCGGCCGCCGCCGGGCGAGCCCGTGCAGACCGACCTGCTCGAGGGCTCCGATCACCTCGGCACGTTCCGGGCGCCGTCCGGCGAGACGGGCGGGAAGCGCGACGTTGTCGTACGCGGTGAGCGCGTCGAGCAGGTTGTACTGCTGGAACACGAAGCCCATCACGTTCCGGCGCAGCTTCGTCAGGGTCGTCCGGTTCAGGCCGGCCAGGACGGTCCCGGCGACCCGGACGCTGCCCCGGGTCGGCCGGTCGAGGCCGGCGGCGATCTGCATGAGCGTGGACTTGCCCGACCCCGACGGGCCCATGATCGCGGTGAACGTACCCGCGGCGAAGGCATGGCTCACGCCCCGTAGGGCGTGGACCGTGCCGGAGCGGGACCGGTAGGTGCGGGTGACGTCGTCGAGGACGACGGCGGGCGGGCCGGGCGGCCGGGATGCAAGGACGGCGGCCGGGATGGTGGCGGTCATGTCCGCCAGCAAACGCCTCGCCCGGGCCGCGCGCACGGGTGCGGACGCCACGACGAGGTAGCGCGTGCGCTACCCCGCGACGGGGCGATGAGTGCCTAGGCTCCGGAGTCATGAGACCCCCACCCGACGTCTGGGCGGCGCTGCGCTCCTCCCCCTGGCGGCTGGTCGCCTCCAGCTGGCCGTGGCGCGCCCTGGCCTACCTGGCCTCGGGGGCGGTGGTCGGGCTCGTCGTCGCCGTGCTGTTGTTCGCGCTGCTCGGCCTCGGGCTGCTCACCCTGGTCATCCTGGTCGGAGTGCTGGTCCTGGCCGGGATCCCGCTGCTGGCGGCGCTCGTCGCCGACGTGGAGCGGGTACGCCTCCGGCTGGTCCTCCCCGACAGCCGCCCGGGACCGGCCGAGCGGCCCGCGCCGATCGCCTGGGGTGACCGGCTCCGGGCGCTGCGCCGGCTGCGGATCTCCGGGCCCGAGGTCGGCTACACCGTGCTGCTCGCCACGGTCATGTGGGTGGTCGACGCCGTCGCGCTCAACCTGATCATCACCATCCCGGGCGTGCTCGTGCTCGCCCCGTTCCTGGTCCGGCTCGACGGTCCCGTCGCGTTCGGTCCCTGGCAGCTCGACACGCCTGCCGAGGCCTGGATCGCCGTGGCCCCGGGGCTGGTGCTGCTGTTCGCCGGTCTGTACGCCGCCACCCTTCTCGCCGCCGCCCAGGCCAGCCTGGCGCGGCTCCTGCTCGAACCGGCCCAGACCCGGATGGCAGCCGCCGTCGCCGATCTGCGCCGCTCCCGCGTCGACCTCGTCGACGCCTTCGAGACCGAGCGCAGCAGGATCGAGCGCGACCTCCACGACGGCGCCCAGCAGCGTCTGGTCGCGCTGACCATGACGCTCGGCCTGGCCGAGCTGGAGGTGCCCGAGGGCGCCGGGCTCGACCTCGTCCGGCAGGCCCACGCCCAGGCTGAGACGGCGCTGGCCGAGCTCCGCGCCACCGTCCGCGGAATCCACCCGCGGGTGCTGGTCGACCACGGTCTCACCGCCGCCGTCCACGAGCTCGCCGACGCCGCCGGGCTGCCGGTCGCCGTCGACCTGCGGGTGCAGGACCGGCTGCCGGCGCCGGTCGAGGCCGCGGCGTACTTCGTGGTCGCCGAGGCGCTCACGAACGCGGTCCGCCATGGCCGTGCCGGCTCGGCCCGCGTCGAGGGGCAGCTGACCGGTGACCGGCTGGAGGTCGGCGTACGCGATGATGGGACCGGCGGCGCCGTCGTGCGTCCCGGCGGCGGGCTCGCCGGCCTGGCCACCCGTCTGGCGGCCCTGGACGGCCACCTGGAGATCATCAGCCCGTCAGGTGGACC
This sequence comes from Nocardioides sp. NPDC057767, assembly GCF_042798275.1. Taxonomy (NCBI): domain Bacteria; kingdom Bacillati; phylum Actinomycetota; class Actinomycetes; order Propionibacteriales; family Nocardioidaceae; genus Nocardioides; species Nocardioides sp. NPDC057767. The sequence continues at coordinate 28,384 of NZ_JBHVKJ010000051.1, forward strand.
GACGGAAGTGAGGATGACGTGCCCGACCGCGCTCCCCTGAGGATCGTCCTGGCCGAGGACGCCGCGCTGCTGCGCGAAGGACTCCTGGCCATCCTCGAGCGGGCCGGCCACGAGGTCATCGCCGCGGTCGGCGACGCGGACGCCCTGCTCGCCTTCACCGACCACACCCGCCCCGACGTGGTCATCACCGACATCCGGATGCCGCCGACCCACACCGACGAGGGACTGCGCGCCGCCGCCGAGCTCCGCCGGCGGCACCGTGACCTGGCCGTCCTGGTGCTCTCGGCGTACGTCGCCGACGCCTACCTCGCCGAGCTCCTCGACACCACCGGTGGCGGCGGGATCGGCTACCTGCTCAAGGACCGGGTCGGCCACGTCCGGGACTTCCTCGACAGTCTCGACCGGGTGGCCGGCGGCGAGACGGTCGTGGACCCCCAGGTCGTACGCGGCCTGCTCAACCGGCACCAGCCCGACGGTCCGCTCGACGTGCTCTCCGCGCGCGAGCGCGAGGTGCTGGCGCTGATGGCCGAGGGCCGCACCAACGGCAGCATCGCCGCCGCGCTCTTCGTGTCCGAGGCCGCCGTGCGCAAGCACGTCGGCAACATCTTCGCCAAGCTCCGCCTCGATCCCACCACCGACCGCCGCGTCTCCGCAGTGCTCGCCTACCTGCGCGAGGCCTAGGCGGGGCCGGGCCGGCGCGCGGTGACGTGGACGAGCAGCGCGAAGGCAGCGACCTGCAACCCGCCGATCACCCCGGCCAGGACCGGGACGTGACCGGTGACCAGCGCACCGGCGAGGCCGCCGCCGGCCAGCGCGCCGAGACCCTGGACAGCGGCGAAGACGCCGTAGGCCGTGGCCCGGCGTGGCGCCGGGACGAGGTCGGCGACGTACGCCTTGACCGTCGAGTCCTGGACGCCGTAGGCCACGCCCCACACCACGACGCCGGCCAGCACCAGCCAGAGCTCGGAGGCGAACACGCACAACGGCACCAGCGCGACGAGGGCGGGGACGACCAGGAGCACCCGGCTGCCCCGGCGGTCGAAGAGCTGACCGGTGCCGAGCGCCGCGAGAGCCTCGACCGCCATCGCCAGGGCGTAGACGAGAGGAACGGCGGCCGCGAGGAGGAGACCGTCATCGACCATCCGGAAGGAGATGACGCCGAACGTCATCAGGCCGGCGGTCATCATCGCGGCGGCCAGGGAGAAGAGGTGGAACGTACGCGGCAGGTCCCCTCCGGTGACGGCTCGGCCGAGCTCCGCGAGCGAGCTCCGCCCTGGGGCGGCGGCCGCGACCTGGGGATCGGCCTCGGGCTCGGTCACGATCGGCGCCCGGCGGCGGAGCTGGGCCAGCAGCAGGAGCGAGACCGCCCCGGGGACGGCGAGGAGGGCGAAGCCGGGCCAGATGAGGCCGGTCGCGGCCGCGACGCCGGCGAGCAGGAGTGGCCCGGAGAAGGCACCGACCTGGTCCAAGGCCTTGTGGACGGCGAACCCCTTGCCCCGGCCGGTGGAGGTGGACATCCGAGCCAGCAGCGCCGACTTGGCCGGGCTTCGAACAGCCTTTCCGGTGCGATCGAGCAGGATCAGGGTGGCGGCGACGGCGAGCCCGGCACCACCGATGAACGGCGCGACCGCGAGCAGCGGGACACACACCGCGGTCATGGCGTAGCCGAGCACGGTCAGTCGCCAGTGGTTGTGGCTCCGGTCGGCCCACACGCCGGTCACCAGCCGCAGCACGAGCGCGATGCCCTCACCGGCCCCGGTGATGAGGCCGACGGTCAGCGCGGAGGCGCCCAGGCTGCCGAGGTAGGGCCCGGCCATGGCTCGCATGCCCTCGTAGACCATGTCGGCGCAGAGACTGACGAGGCCGAAGGCGAAGACCGTACGCCACGGGGTCCATGCCCTCGGCCCGGCACCGGGTGTCTCGTCGTGGCCGGGCGGTGTCTGCATCACGTGGATCGATTCTCGCAGGGTCCGCTGCGCTCGGTTGGGTGACGGTCATAGAGTGGCAACACCCCACGACGTTGCGCGCAAGCGGCTCAATCGCCTTCATCCAGGCTCACCTAGCGTGCCGAAGTGACCACACCTGCCAGTGACCGCACCTCTGCGTCGGCACCCGAGAGGCCCGGCGCCGGCGGCACACGTGTCACCGGCAGCGGATGGGCGGACATGACGATCGTGCTGCTGGCTGCTCTGCTCGCGGCGGCCGCATGGCTGCCCTTCCTCCACAGCCCGCTCACCGCGGACGAGAGCGGCTTTCTGATGGTGGCGCAGCAGTGGCAGCCGGGCCGCTCGCTGTACGGCGACTACTGGGTCGACCGACCACCACTGCTGCTGTGGCTGTTCACGGTCGCAGGCCACCTCGGACCTGTCGAGGCCACGACCTCCGGGGTCGTCGCACCCGGGCTCAAGCTGCTCGGCGCCATCGCCGGCGGGATGTCGGTCGCCCTGGCGGGCGTCCTGGCGAGCCAGGTGTCACCGGGGAGTCGCTCGGCGCGGCTCACGACCGTGGTGCTGGCTGCGGCGTTGCTGTCCAGCCCGCTGCTCGGGATGTCGGCGGTCAACGGCGAGATGCTCGCGGTGCCGTTCGTCCTTCTCGGCCTCGTCTGCATGGTGGAGACGACGCGCAGACCGTGGGGATGGCGTGTCGCAGCACTCGCCGCCGCGGCCGGTGCATCCGGCATGGCCGCCGCGCTGGTGAAGCAGAACTTCATCGACGTCTTCGTGTTCACCGCCGTGCTCGTCGCGGTCTCGCACCGGCATGTGGCCCGGCTGTGGGCACGGGCAGCCGCGTTCGCGGGCGGTGCCTCGGCATCGCTCGGCGCGGCGGTCGTCGGGGCCGGCGCGCGGGGAACCTCCGTGCCCGACCTGTGGGACGCGGTCGTGGTCTTCCGCACCCATGCCTCGGAGCTGATCGACGCCTCGGCCTCCTCCGCGACGGCTGTCCGAGGCGCACAGCTCGTCACGGCGTCCCTGGGTAGCGGCGCCGCCATCGTCCTCGTCGTCGCGGTGGCGGCGGTCCTCACCCGCAGGTCGCCGCTGGCCCCGCCCGTGCTCGCCATGACCGCCTGGGAACTGCTGGCGATCCCCGCGGGTGGCAGCTACTGGTTGCACTACCTGACCGGCATCGTCCCCGGTCTGGTGCTGTTGGTGGCCACCGTCCGACACGATCCACCACCCGATTCTCTGCCCGGGCGCGCGCTGAGGTACGCAGTGGCGTACACGGTCGCCGCCGCTCTCGTGGCCTGGACGGTCTCGGCTCTTGCCACACCGCAGAGGACCCCGGAGGCCCAGGTCTCGACCTATCTGCGCGAGCACGCGCGCCCCTCGGACGGCGTCGTCGTCGGGTTCGGGCATCCGGAGATCATCGCCGCGAGCGGACTCGAGAGCCCGTACGAGAATCTGTGGAGCCTCCCGGCACGCGTCCGCGACCCGCACCTGACCCACCTGCGCGGCGTGATGGCCGGTGGCTCAGCGCCGCGATGGGTCGTCGTCGAGGGTGACAGTCTCGACACCTGGGGGCTCGACGGCGACCGCGCGCAGCGGTACCTCGTGCGGCACTACGTCGAACGGATGAGCTACGGGAACTGGCACATCTGGCGGCGCCGGTGATGGCCGGTGAGGTCAGAAGGTGATCCCCCGCGCGGCGAACCGGGCACGGACCAGGTCAGCGGCGGCCTGGCCGTCGCGAGCGGCCGCGGCGGCGTACGTCTCGGCGGCAGCGGCCTGGAAGCTGGTGTCCGGCGCGTAGGAGAACTGCGAGTAGATCAGGGTGGTGTCCCAGTCGCGCGTGGTGAGGCCGAGCGCCTGGTAGCCCTCACGGATCTCCCAGAGCGCCTGGCTCCAGATCTGGCCGTCGTAGTGCACCTGGTTGCGGCGGTCCTCGAGGGTCAGGTCGAGGTGGAAGCTGCGGATGCAGTGCGGGGCGTCGGTGTAGGAGGTCGCGTCCCAGTCCATCGGGCAGGACGGGTCGGCCGCGACCGGCCAACCGAACTCGTCGGCGGCGTCGAGCCCGACGGTCACGGCCAGGTAGTCACCGAACGACTCCCCGATCGCGCCGGCGTCGAGGCTGCTGCCGTAGCCGGGCACCTGGTCGGCGTGGACGGCGTGGCCGTACTCGTGGACGATCACCTCGGCGTCCTCGGCGTCGTCGACACCACCCTTGCCCAGCCGGATCCGGAACGGCTTGTCGGTCTGGTAGGAGTTGTCGCCGCCGTACTGGTTGATCTTCACCGAGAACGGCTCGTCGAGCACGCCCGGGAGCGTCTCGCCGAAGCCGAGGGCATGCAGGTAGGTCTGCGCGCGGGTCACCCAGAAGTAGCCCATGACCTGCTCGAACTGGTCCTGGTGGCGGTCGTAGGAGTAGGTGTTGGTCGTGGAGTACGCCGGCGTGCCGGTGCTCGACTCGACGACCGCGTAGTCACCGCGGAGGTAGCCCGAGCCGTCCAGGTGGCTCAGCGGGACCTCGGCGTAGGCGCTCTCCGGCACGGCGCTCGCGGCGTCCTTCTGGTCGGTCAGGTTCTGGTCGTTGCTGGACTGCACCGGGTTGACCATGAAGACGCGGGCGGTGCCCTCGGACGAGCCGCTCCCGGGGGCTGCGGTGGCCGTGCTCAGCGGGACGGCGAGCCCGGCGGTGGCCGCCAGGCCTGCGGTGACGGCGATCGAGAGTCTGCGCATGTGGGGCATGGTCTTCTCCTGGAATGAACGGCCGCGCGGCCGGGCGATACCGGGAGGCTATACCGCGAGGATGTCCTTGGACAGGAGTTCTTCCAGAGGAAGGTCGGGATCGAGCTCGATCCCGAAACCGCGGGCGTGGCCGTCGATGACGTACCAGATCGACTGGGCGGTGAGCCGCTCCAGCGTCTCGGCGGGCAGGCGCTCGCCGGTGCGGGTCAGCCAGCGGCGTACGGCCCCGAAGACCGCGCCGACGAGACCGTAGATCAGTGGATCGAGAGCCTCGGCCTCCTCCTCGGTGGGGTTGCCGCCGAGGGCGATCACGGCGGTGCCTACGATGGTCGAGATCCGTCCGGCGAGCTGCTCCATCCCCTGCTGGAGGGGGCCGTCGTCGCCGCCGTCGATGTCGTGGTCGGCGGCGAGGTGGAGGGCGGGATGGGCCCGGGCCCAACGTACGTAGGTGCCGATGATCCGCTCGATGATCTGCGGCACGGTGCCGTCGAGCGTGATCCCGGGCATCAGGTCGGACCAGAGGCCGTCGAGGATCGCCTGCTGCACGGCCCGGTCGAGGTCGGCACGGTCCTCGAAGTGGCGGTAGATGACCGTACGGGACAGCCCGGCGCGCACCGCGATCTGCTGCACCTGGACGTCGGCACCCGGCTCACCGGCCTCGATCACCGCGATGGCGGCGTCGATGATCTGCTGGCGGCGCTGCTCGTTGTGCTTGCTCCACCGGTCCTGCCGGCCATCCCGCTTCTCCCCGGCCACCCGCGTCTCCCCCTGATCCCGTGCTCCCGATTTCAACCCGGTGCCGAGAGCGTCTCAGCGCTCCTTGCGGCGCCCCAGAGCGTATCGGGGTTTCCGCGACTTCGCGGCGATGCCCCGCATCTCCTCGAGGTCGGTGATCTTGATCCGCGGGCGGCCGGACTCCGCACCGCGGCGCTTCTCCTCACGGTCGATCGCCTGCCAGCCGGCCAGGTCGACCATGCCCGGCTGGCGGCTGCGTACGACCGCGGTGATCTCGCGGACGTCGCCCACGGGAACCGGGATCCGGTCGGCGTCGAGGTCGTCGAGCAGCTGCTCGACAGTCTCCTCGGCATCGGTCTTGTTGGTGCCGATGAAGCCGTTCGGGCCGCGCTTGACCCAGCCCGCGACGTAGACGCCCGGGAGCACCCGGCCACGCTCGTTGGGGACGGTGCCGGTGGCACCGTCGTAGGGAAGGTCGGCGACGGGCAGGCCCTTGTAGCCGACCGCGCGCAGCAGCATCCCGGTCTCGACGACCTCGGTCTCGCCGGTGGGGACGGCCCGGACGACGCCGTCGGCGTCGCGCTCGAGGCGGTTGCGACCGATCTCGACGCCGGTGACCCGGCCCTCGCCCAGCACGCGCACCGGCGAGCTGAGGAAGCGGAGAACGATCGTACGCAGCTCCGGACGCACCTCCCGGCCGGCGAGCTCGCGCAGCAGCCGGGTGGTCGTCTCGCCGCCGGCCAGCGCCTTCTCGATCGGAAGGTCACCGGTGTCCACCACGACGTTGACGCCGGTGTGGCCCATCAGTCCGACCAGCTCAGGGACGGTGAAAGCCGCCTCCCCGGGCCCCCTGCGCCCGAGGACGACGACCTCCCGCACCGCACTGTCGCGCAGGACCGCCAGCGGCCCCTCCGCGATGTCGGTGCCCGCCAGCCGCTCCGGGTCCTCGGCGAGGATCCGGGCGCAGTCGAGCGCCACGTTGCCGTTGCCGACCAGGACGACCCGGCCCGAGGGGATGGACTCGGCGTCGAGGTGGACGGGCAGGTCCTGCTTGTCCGGGTGGCCGTTGTACCAGCCCACGAAGTCGGTCGCACTGAGCGAGCCGGGCAGGTCGTCGCCCTCGATCCCCAGAGGCCGGTCGCTCGCCGCACCGACGGTGTAGACGACGGCGTGGTAGCGGGCGGTCAGCTCGGCGTGGGAGACGTCCTTGCCGACCTCGACGCCCAGGAAGTAGCGGAACCCGGGCTGCGACTCGATCTGGGCGAAGAGCTTCTCGACCTGCTTGGTGCTCTGGTGGTCGGGGGCGACGCCGGCCCGGACCAGGCCGTACGGCGTCGGCAGCCGGTCGAAGACGTCGACGGTGATCTCGGGGTGCTTGAGCAGCTCGTCGGCGGCGTACATCCCGGCCGGCCCGGCCCCCACCACTGCGACCCGGAACGGCCCGGTGCGGGTGAGCCGGCGCTGGGGGTGGACCAGGGCGAGCGGGGTGCGGTCCTTGTGCGGGAAGACCTCGAAGTACTCCGCGTTGATGGCCAGGAACGGCTTCTGCGCAGCGGTCAGGGTCGTGTGCGGCACGATGGCGTCGGCCGGGCAGGCGGTGACGCAGGCTCCGCAGTCGACGCAGCTCTTGGCGTCGACGTAGAGCATCTCGGCCTCGCCGAAACCGGGCTCACCGGGGGCGGGGTGGATGCAGTTGACCGGGCAGGCGACGACGCACGAGGCATCGGCACAGCACGACTGGGTGACGACGTGAGGCACTGGTGACTACCGTTCTAGGACCACAGGCTGAAGGGATCTGAGGGATCAGTAGGAGGCCGCGCGCGGCTCGGCACGGAAGCGCGAGGCGCGCCCGTCGATGCCGGTCAGCCTCCACAGCAGCTTGGCGGGGCCCTTGCGGATGCCCAGGTTGTCGGCGAGGAGGCGTACGTCACCGAAGAGGTCACGCAGCAGCTTCTCGGACTCCTCGGACTTCCACCAGATCTCCTTGGCGACCTCGTCCGGGATGCCCATGTCGTAGCGAGCCTGCTTGCTCGGGACCATGATCACGTCGCAGAGCAGGCGCATGATGACCGGGAACAGGTAGGCCAGCAGGGTCTTCTTCACGCGGCCGAGCTCGGGCACGTGCTGCTCGAGGTACTGGTGGGCGAAGCCGATGTGACGGGCCTCCTCGGCGATGTGGATCTGCATGATCCGGTTGGCCGCGGGGTGACTGCCGCCGGAGCGCATCGCGCCCTTCTGCAGGTGGTCGATCGGCTCCTCACCGGCCAGGATGCCGGTGAAGAACGCCTCCGGGAACCACGCGCCGGCCGAGGCCATGAGCGGCACCAGGACCTTGAAGTAGGTCGGCGCGCCCGCCACGTCGGGGTTCACCCGGTTGACGAACTCCTGGAACATCTGGGTGTGGTGGGTCTCCTCGGTCACCTCGTGCGTCGCGTAGCGAAACTCCGGGTTGTTGTTCTTCGACCAGACCAGGTGGTTCATGACGCCGCCGATGAGCAGCTGCTCGAACTGCAGACCGACCTTGGCGACCTGGGCCCAGCGGTACATCCCGATCTCGATCTGGCGCTGCTTGGGCAGCGCCTTGTACCACGGGTGGGCGCCGATCTCGTCGGCGTCGTTGAGGATCCAGCGCTCGTCGTCGGGCAGCACCGCGAGGTCGTCGGAGTCCCAGTCGATGTCCTTGAACGGGTCGAAGTGCACCTCGACCGAGGCCTCGGACAGCGTACGCAGCGTGTCGAGGTAGGCCTGCTTGCCCTGGCGGACGTATCCGGTGGACTTCTCATCCTGAACGGCGGTCATGACGATCGCTCCTTCACCGTTGCGTTCTGCGTTGAACTACTGACGACGTGACCCACGTTACCCGGACACGCGTCCCGATAACAAGAGTACGCGCGACTTAGTGTCGCGTGTATTTTGCGGGGTCGAAAACGTAGTCCAGGGAGTTTCCGTCCATCTACCGGCTGGTAATGGACGGAAACTCCCTGGACTATCTCGGCGGGCCCCCGTGACCCCGTCGACAGGCTCAGACCTGCTCGTGCGACTCCACGGCTGCGACGATCCGCTCGATCGCCTCGTCGACCGGGATGCCGTTCTCCTGGCGGCCGTCGCGGTAGCGGAAGCTGACCGCGCCCTTCTCGGCATCCTCGCCACCGGCGATCAGCATGAACGGGATCTTCTGGAGCTGGGCGTTGCGGATCTTCTTCTGGAAACGGTCGCTCGACTCGTCGACCTCGACGCGCACGCCTGCCTTCTTCAGCTTGTCGGCGATGTCGTAGACGTAGTCGTTGAACGCATCCGCAACCGGGATCATCTCCACCTGGACCGGGGCGAGCCACGGCGGCATGGCACCGGCGTAGTGCTCGACGAGGACACCGAGGAACCGCTCGATCGAGCCGAACTTGGCCGAGTGGATCATCACCGGCTGCTGACGGGTGCCGTCAGCGGCCTGGTACTCCAGGTTGAACCGGTCGGCGGAGGGCTGGTTGAAGTCGTACTGCACCGTGCCCATCTGCCAGGTCCGGCCGATCGCGTCCTTGGCCTGCACGGAGATCTTCGGCCCGTAGAACGCCGCGCCGCCCGGGTCGGGCACGAGCTCGAGACCGGTCTCGGACGCGACGTCCTCGAGGATCTTGGTGGCCTCGGCCCAGTCCTCGTCGCTGCCGACGAACTTGTCCTTGTTGGCGTCGTCCCGGGTCGACATCTCCAGGTAGAAGTCGTCGAGGCCGAAGTCCTTGAGCACGGTCAGCATGAAGTCGAGCAGGTGCTTGACCTCGGCCGGCGCCTGCTCCTTGGTGCAGTAGGAGTGGGAGTCGTCCTGGGCGAAGCCGCGCACGCGGGTGAGCCCGTGGATGACACCCGACTTCTCGTTGCGGTAGACCGACCCGAACTCGAACAGACGCAGCGGCAGCTCGCGGTAGGACCGCCCGCGCGAACGGAAGATCAGGTTGTGCATCGGGCAGTTCATCGCCTTGAGGCGGTAGTCCTGGCCGTCCACGTCGAGCGCCGGGAACATGCCGTCGCCGTAGTAGGGCAGGTGGCCCGAGGTGTGGAAGAGCTGCTCACGCGCGATGTGCGGGGTGCCGACGTACTCGAAGCCGTGCTCGATGTGCTTGGCGCGTACGTAGTCCTCCATCTCCCGCTTGATGATCCCGCCCTTGGGGTGGAAGACCGGGAGGCCCGAACCGATCTCGTCCGGGAAGGAGAACAGGTCGAGCTCGCGGCCGAGCTTGCGGTGGTCGCGGCGCTCGGCCTCCTCGATCCGGGCCAGGTGGGCGTCGAGCGCCTCCTTGGACTCCCAGGCGGTGCCGTAGATGCGCTGGAGCTGCTTGTTCTTCTCGTCGCCTCGCCAGTAGGCCGCCGCGCTGCGCATCAGCTTGAAGGCGGGGATCCGCTTGGTGGTCGGCAGGTGCGGACCCCGGCAGAGGTCCTTCCAGGCGATCTCGCCGTTGCGGTCGAGGTTGTCGTAGATCGTCAGCTCGCCGCCGCCGACCTCGGCGTCGGCGCCTTCGGCGGCGTCGGCCGCGGAGCCCTTGAGGCCGATCAGCTCGAGCTTGTAGGGCTCGTCGGCCAGCTCGACGCGGGCGTCGTCGTCGGTGGTGACCCGGCGGGAGAACTTCTGGTTGGCCTTGATGATCTTCTTCATCCGGGACTCGATCTTGACCAGGTCCTCGGGCACGAACGGGGTCTCGACGTCGAAGTCGTAGTAGAAGCCGTCAGTGACCGGCGGGCCGATGCCGAGCTTGGCCTCGGGGAAGAGCTCCTGCACCGCCTGCGCCATCACGTGCGCGGTCGAGTGGCGCAGGATGTCATGACCGTCCTTGGAGTCGATCAGGACGCCCTCGACGTCGTCGCCGTCGGCGAGCTCGTAGGAGAGGTCCTTGAGATCCCCACCGACCCGCGCGGCGATCACGTCGGGGTTGTCCGCGAAGAGCTCCCACGCCTTCGTGCCCGTAGTGACCGTCCGTTCCTCGCGCCCGTCGGGGGTGAGTACGGCGATCTTGATCTCGGACACGGATGCTCCTGTGGGTTCCGGTGATGGGTGGACCGCGATCCTCGCGCGGCGTCCCGATCGTATCCGCCGCCGGCGGCGTACTGCGAATGGGTGAACGCCGCGTCAGGCCGAGGCTGTGGGCACGAACCCGTAGGGGCATGCGACTACACTTTCGACGCCTCGATCGACGTCCCTCCCTTCCCAGATGTGAAAGGCCTCGTGCTCCCGACCACCGGCCCCAAGTCCCGTCTCATCGACCCGTCTCGGCGGATCATCCGATTACAGCGACGTACGTCGATGGCGACCGTCCTGATCACGCTGGGCCTCGGCACGCTGGCGATGCTGTTCCCGGCCACCGTGATCGCCCAGCAGGCCGCCGACCGCTGGAACAGCGGGCAGTGGGCGGAGGTGAGCGTGGTGAAGCGGTGCGAGTTCGACGGCGGCACCGGCGAGATCACCTCTTGCGAGGGGCGGTGGCGCGCCGACGGCGAGCAGGTCACCGGGAGCATCCATGGCACCCTGCGCGACATCGGCCGCGACCCGGACCCGTCGAAGGCGACCTTCCGGATGTGGGTGGTCGACTCCGACGCCTACGGCGAGCATGCGATCAACCCGTGGCCGGCCCGGATCCTCGGGATGGGCCGCGACCCGCTGCTGTGGGGCGGGATCGCGCTCACCGTGCTGGGGCTGGTGGTGCTGCCGACGCGGCGGGCGTGGCTGCGTACGCCGGGTGAGGAGACGCTCACCGAGGATCTCGGCATCCGGCTGAGCACGCACCCGGCGCACGGACGGGCGTGGCTGACGCCCGTCGGGCTGGTCCTCGGCCCGGCGCTCATCGCGTTCGGCGCCTGGGTCGCCACCCGGCCTCACCTGCCGACGGTGCTGGTGCTGGCCGGGGGCCTGGTCGCGCTCTCCGGGCTGCTCCTCGGGTTCCGGCTGGCCTGGCTCGGCCTGCAGCGGCCGGTCGCGGTGGATCTCGGGCTCTACGACGGCGGTCTGGTCCTGGAGCATGCCCGGCACACCGACGTCATCCTCTGGGAGGACGTGACCCGGATCGACACCGGTGTCGTCGACGAACGCAAGGCCAACCCACGCATCGACGTCACCCTGCACCTGGTCACCGACGCCGCGCTGCGGCTGCCCCGCGTCGACCACCAGCACTCGTTCACCGCCCACCTGCACCGGATCGCCTCCGGATCGCTGCCGACGGAGTGAGGTAGCGTCGGCCCCGATGAACCAGATGCGCGCAACCGTGGTCCACAAGGGCGAGCTCTCCGTGCGGTCGGTCCCGCGTCCCGAGCCCGGGCCGGGTCAGCTGCTGATCAAGGTGCTGCGCACCGGGATCTGCGGCTCCGACCTGCACGTGCGCGAGCACAGCGACGAGCTCAACAAGGTGGTCACCGAGATCGGCTACACCACCGCGATGACGCCCGACCAGGAGATCGTGCTGGGCCACGAGATCCTCGGCGAGGTCGTCTCCTACGGACCACAGACCCGCGGTCGCTGGGAGCCGGGCACCTCGGTGGCGGCGCTGCCGGTGCTGCGTACGGACGGGGCGATCCACATGGTCGGCTTCGACATCGACTCCCCCGGCGGCTTCGCCGAGTACTGCGTCGTCCAGGAAGCGTTCACCTTCCCCGTCCCCGACGGAGTGGCGCCGGACCGGGCGGTGTTCACCGAGCCGCTCGCGGTCGCCTTCCACGCCGTACGCCGCGGGGCGGTCTCCGCACGGCGCCCGGCCGTGGTCATCGGCTGCGGCCCGATCGGGCTGGCCGTCATCCTCATGCTCAAGGCGCAGGGGGTGAAGACGGTGGTCGCCTCCGACCTCTCCCCCGCGCGCCGCGCGCTGGCGGTGGAGTGCGGGGCCGACGTGGTCGTCGACCCGCGCGAGTCCTCCCCATGGGACGCCTACAAGCAGCGCGGACCGGTGAGCTCGCTGACCGACTACCTGGGTTTCGGGATCGACGCGATGCAGGTCATCCGGCGCATCCCGCTGCTCCCCTGGGAGACCGTGCTGCTCAACGCCGACCGCCTCGGGCAGAATCCGACCGGTCCGGTCGTCTTCGAGTGCGTCGGCGTGCCCGGGATGCTGGAGCAGATCATGACCGCGGCACCGCTGCACACCCGCGTCGTCGTGGTCGGGGTCTGCATGGAGCCGGACACGATCCGGCCCGCGATCGCGATCCACAAGGAGATCGACCTGCGGTTCGTGTTCGGCTACGACCCTGCCGAGTTCGCGCGCACGCTCGAGCTGATCGCCGGCGGGAAGGTCGACCCATCGCCGCTGCACACCGGCACCGTCGGTCTCGACGGGGTCGCTCAGGCCTTCGCGGATCTGGCCGACCCGGAGACGCACGCCAAGATCCTGGTCGACCCGTGGGCGTGACATGAGACCGATGGTCGAGCCTGTCGAGACCAGGGGCACCCAGGATTCTGGTAGACGGGTCACCTACCGGTAGTATCTGCTTACCAGCGGCCCGTTCCGGTCTTGCCCCCGGCCGCTCTCGGATGCGACTTTTCCTATGGCGAGACACCTCGCTTGAAAAGTTGACTTCTCCTTGTCTCAGCAGAGCTTCAGCGCGCTCGGCGTGCCCGCAGACCTGACCGCCGTTCTCGACCACCACGGCATCACCTCCCCCACCCCGATCCAGGCAGCAACCCTGCCGGACTCCCTCGCCGGGCGCGACGTGCTCGGCCGCGGGCGGACCGGGTCGGGCAAGACGTACGCCTTCCTGCTTCCGCTCGTCGCCCGGCTCGCCGGCGGCCCGAAGGCGAAGGCGGGCAAGCCCCGTGCGCTCGTGCTCGCGCCGACCCGTGAGCTGGTCCGGCAGATCGAGGAGTCGCTGCGCCCGCTCGCCACGGAGGCGGGCCTGAGCGTGCAGACCGTCTTCGGTGGTGTCGGGCAGAACCCGCAGGTGATCGGCCTGCGCAAGGGCGCCGACGTCGTCCTCGCCTGCCCCGGCCGGCTCGAGGACCTGATCGGTCAGCGCCACGCCGACCTGTCCGCCATCGAGGTCACCGTCCTGGACGAGGCCGACCACATGGCCGACCTCGGCTTCCTGCCTGCCGTGCGACGCCTGCTGACGATGACGCCGAAGGGCAGCCAGCGGCTCCTGTTCAGCGCCACGCTCGACAAGGGCATCAACGTGCTGGTCAAGCAGTTCCTCTCCGCCCCGGTGGTGCACGAGGCCGACTCCGCCCAGTCGCCGGTCGCCGAGATGGAGCACCACGTGCTCCACCTCTCGGCGCGTGAGCACCGCATCCCGGTGCTCGCCGACCTGGCCGCCGCGCCGGGCCGCACCGTGGTCTTCACCCGCACCAAGCACGGCGCCAAGGGCGTCGCCCGCCAGCTCGGCCGCGCCGGCATCCCGGCCGTCGAGCTCCACGGCGACCTCTCCCAGAACGCCCGCGTCCGCAACCTGGAGGCCTTCCACTCCGGCAAGGCGACCACCCTGGTCGCCACCGACATCGCCGCCCGCGGCATCCACGTCGACGACGTCACCCTCGTGGTCCACGCCGACCCGCCCGCCGAGCACAAGGCCTACCTGCACCGCTCCGGGCGTACGGCCCGCGCCGGCGCCTCCGGCACCGTGGTCACCCTGATGCTGCCCGACCAGGTCAAGGACGTACGCACCCTCACCCGCGCCGCCGGGATCAAGCCCACGACCACCCATGTGGACGGTCCGACCCACCCGATCCTGGTCGAGCTCGCCCCGGGCGAGCGGAGCCGTCCGGGCCCCTTCGTCCCGGTCGTCACCCAGCCGCCGCGCCGCCCCGCCGGCGAGGGCACCGGCAACCGGAAGAGCCGCCCCGGCTCGCGCGCCCGCAAGCGTCAGCGGGCGGCCGGCTCGCGCTGAATCGGGGTAGTCCGGGAGCGAACTGCCTATTACTCGCCGGTAAATGGGCAGTTCGCTCC
>NZ_JBHVKJ010000052.1:0-42282 GCF_042798275.1 Nocardioides sp. NPDC057767
GGGTTCAGGTGTCAAGACGGACCGACTCGGCAACGCCTCAGGCGAGCTTCTCCAGGATCAGCTCGCGCACACGCTTGGCGTCGGCCTTGCCGCCGGTCGCCTTCATGACGGCGCCGATGAGGGCGCCGGCGGCGGCCTGGTTGCCACCGCGGATCTTCTCGGCCACGGCGGGCTGGGCGGCGATGGCCTCGTCGACGGCCGCACCGAGCGCACCGTCGTCGGAGACCACGGCGAGACCGCGGGCGTCGATGATCTCGGAGACCGTGCCCTCACCTGCGAGCAGACCCTCGAACACCTGGCGAGCGAGCTTGTCGGTCAGCGAGCCGCCGTCGACCAGCTTCTGCACCTCCGCGACCTGGGCCGGGGTGACCCCGACCTCGGCCAGCTCGACACCCCGGTCGTTGGCGGCCCGGGAGAGCTCTGCCATCCACCACTTGCGCGCGGCCTGGGCGGAGGCGCCCTCGGCGACGGTCGCCTCGATCAGCGTCATCGCGCCGGCGGCCCAGACATCACGCATCTCCAGGTCGGAGTAGCCCCACTCGGCCTGCAGCCGCGCCCGCTTCTCGGCCGGCGGCTCGGGGAGCGTGCCACGCAGCTCCTCGACCCACTCGCGGCTCGGAGCGACGGGGACGAGATCGGGCTCGGGGAAGTAGCGGTAGTCGTCGGCGTCCGACTTCGGCCGTCCGGCCGAGGTGGTGCCGGTGTCCTCGTGGAAGTGGCGGGTCTCCTGGAAGATCGCCTCCCCCGCGTCGAGGATCCCGGCGTGGCGCGACATCTCGAAACGTACGGCCCGCTCGACCGAGCGCAGCGAGTTCACGTTCTTCGTCTCGGTCCGCGTCCCCAGCATTCCAGAGCCCTTCGGGGACAGCGACAGGTTGACGTCGCAGCGCATGGAGCCCTGGTCCATGCGTACGTCCGAGACACCCAGACCCAGCAGGATCTCGCGCAGCGCGGCGACGTAGGCCTTCGCCACCAGCGGTGCCTTGGCACCGGCGCCGAGGATCGGTCGGGTGACGATCTCGATCAGGGGGATGCCCGCGCGGTTGTAGTCGACCAGCGAGTAGTCGGCGCCGTGGATGCGGCCGGTGGAGCCACCGATGTGGGTGGTCTTGCCGGTGTCCTCCTCCATGTGGGCGCGCTCGATCTCGACCCGGAAGGTCTCCCCCTCGACCTCGACGTCGAGGTAGCCGTCGTAGACGATCGGCTCGTCGTACTGCGAGGTCTGGAAGTTCTTCGGCATGTCCGGGTAGAAGTAGTTCTTCCGGGCGAACCGGCACCACTCCGCGATCTTCCCGTTCAGGGCCAGCCCGATCCGGATCGCCGACTCCACGGCCTTGGCGTTCACGACCGGCATCGAGCCGGGCAGGCCGAGGCAGGTCGGGCAGACCTGCGAGTTCGGCTCGCCGCCGAAGGTCGCCGGGCAGCCGCAGAACATCTTGGTGTTGGTGTTGAGCTCGACGTGGACCTCCAGGCCCATCGCCGGGTCGTAGCGCTCCAGCACCTCGTCGAACGCGACAAGAGTCTCGCTCATCGGGCCACCTCCAGCTTGTCGATCGAGAGCACCGGACCGATGGCGCCCTCGAGCGCGGCACCGACACGGTAGAGACGAGCGTCCTCCAGGACCGGCGCCAGCAGCTGTACGCCGACGGGCAGCCCGTCCGCGTCGGAGACCCCGGCCGGGATGGAGATGCCGGGCGTGCCGGCCAGGTTGGCCGGGATGGTGGCCAGGTCCTGCATGTACATCGCGAGCGGGTCGTCGAGCTTCGCGCCCAGCGGGAACGCGGTCGACGGCGAGGTCGGCGAGACCAGCACGTCGACCTGCTCGAAGGCCTTCTTGAAGTCCTCGATGATCAGCGTGCGGATCTTCTGCGCCTGGCCGTAGTAGGCGTCGTAGTAGCCGCTGCTCAGGGCGTAGGTGCCGAGGATGATGCGGCGCTTGACCTCGTCGCCGAACCCGGCGTCACGCGAGGCCTTCATCACGTCCTCGGCGCTCGGGTCGCCGTCGGGGGTGACCCGCAGGCCGTAGCGCATCGCGTCGAACTTGGCCAGGTTGGAGGAGCACTCCGCCGGCAGGATCAGGTAGTAGGCCGCCATCGCGTGCTCGAAGCTCGGGGTGGAGACCTCGACGACGTCGGCACCCAGCTTGGTGAGCAGGTCGACCGACTCGTTGAACTTGGCCATGACGTCCGGGGCCCAGCCCTCGCCGGCCAGCTCCTTGATGACCCCGACCTTGACGCCCTTGAGGTCGCCGGTCGCGCCCGCACGGGCGGCGTCGACGAGCCCGGTCACCGGGGTGGTGGTCGAGGTGGAGTCGAGCGGGTCGTGACCGCCGATCAGCTCGTGGAGCAGGGCGCTGTCGAGGACCGTGCGGGTCACCGGACCGACCTGGTCCAGCGAGTTGGCCAGGGCGACCAGGCCGTAGCGCGAGACCGAGCCGTAGGTCGGCTTCACGCCGACGGTGCCGGTGACGGCACCCGGCTGGCGGATCGAGCCACCGGTGTCGGTGCCGAGCGCGAGCGGCGCCTCGAAGGCGGCGACGGCCGCGGCCGAGCCACCGCCGGAGCCGCCGGGGATCCGGTCGAGCTTCCACGGGTTCTTCGTCGGACCGTAGGCCGAGTGCTCGGTGGAGGAGCCCATCGCGAACTCGTCCATGTTGGTCTTGCCCAGGATCGGCAGACCGGCGGCCTTGATCTTCTTGACCACGGTCGCGTCGTAGGGCGGGATCCAGCCCTCGAGGATCTTGGAACCGCAGGTCGTCGGCAGGCCGGTGGTGGTCAGCACGTCCTTGACCGCGATCGGTACGCCGTCGAGAGCATGCAGCGCGTCGCCGTTGGCCCGGCGCGCGTCGGAGGCGGCGGCCTGGGACAGCGCACCCTCGGCGTCGATGTGCAGGAAGGCGTGGACGTCGCCGTCGACCGCCGCGATGCGGTCGAGGTGGGCCTGGGTCAGCTCGACCGAGGTGGTCTCGCCCGCGGCGAGCGCGTCGATCAGCTCGGCGGCGGTCTTCTCGATGAGAGTCACTGCTCGTCCCCCAGGATCCTCGGCACGGCGAAGCGCTGCTCCTCGACACTCGGCGCACCGGAGAGCGCCTGCTCCGGCGTCAGGCCGGGCACGACGACGTCCTCACGGAAGACGTTGGTCAGCGGAAGCGGGTGGGAGGTGGCAGGCACGTCGTCGCCGGCAAGCCCCTGGATCGAGGCGACGGACTCGAGGATCACCTGCAGCTGTGGGGCAAGGTGATCGAGCTCGGCGTCGCTGAGGTCGATGCGGGCGAGGTCGGCCAGGTGCGCGACCTCGTCGCGGGTGATTTCTGGCATGCCGCACATCCTAGGCGGCCGAAGCCTCAACTCTCACCTCGGTGAGGCCCGCGCCGGACCGGAGTTCGACGCACATACAACCGATCGGTGGCCCCACCGCGTCCTCAACCCTGACAATCGGCTCGAGAGATCGGATGGATCGATGGCGAGACCCCCAACCCAGGAGCAGTTCGACGAGTTCGCCCAGGTGGCCTGGCCGCGGCTCTATCGTTCGGCCTACCTGCTCGTCGGGGACCATGCCAGTGCGGAGGACCTGGTCCAGACGGCGCTGGCGAAGACCTACGGCAACTGGGGCCGGGTACGCACGCTCGAAGCCGCCCCCGCCTATGCCCGGCAGGTCCTGTTCAACACCGCGATGAGCTGGTTCCGGAAGGCGTCGTGGAACCGCGAGCAGCCCACCGAGGTCCTTCCGGACCTCGCTCACGAGAACGATCCGACCACCCGCTCGGTGCTGCTCGACGCGGTCGCCGCGCTGCCTCCGCGCCAGCGCGCCGTCGTGGTCCTCCGCTTCTACGAGGATCTCGACGTACGCCGGACCGCCGACCTCCTCGGCTGTTCGGAGGGCACGGTGAAGAGCCAGACCTCCTTCGCCCTCGACAAGCTCCGCACCATCCTCGGCGACCCGACTCTCACCCTGGAGGTGACCCAGTGACCGACAACGACCTGCGTACGCTGCTCCGCGACGCCGCCGACGAGGTCGTCGTGCCTCGTCTGGCCACCGACGAGCTCCACCTCCGCGCCCGCGCCGTCCGCCGGCACCGGCGCACCCGCTGGGTCGCCGGTGTGGCAGCCCTGGCGATGGCCGGCGCGCTCGGGACGTACGTCCTGGGCGGGACGCTCGGCGACGACGGTCCCCACATCGCCGCGGCCGAGGGGGATCCCCGGGGCTGGGCGGTCGCGGAGGGCAACAGCGTCCACTTCGGTGACGGGAGCGTGGTGACGTACGGCGGCCGCGTGAACGACCTGCGCTACACCTCCGTCGGCCTGCTCGCCAGGAGCACGGATACGAACGCTCGCCTCTCGCTGATCACGACGGCCGGCGTCCAACCGCTCGACCTCGGTGACGTGAGCGACCGGCTGATCGGCACCGACCCCGACTCGCCCTATGTGTCCTGGACCGTCGAGGACGGTGACGGCTGGCTGGTGCGCGTCGTCGACCTCGGCACCGGCGAGAAGGTCGCCGACGTCCCGATCTCCGGGAAGTACACCTGGGCCGGCTGGACGACTCCGCCGGTCGCGGTCGACGGCGAGCACGCCTACATCGCCCTCGACGACCGCACCCTCGACGTCGCCTGGCGTTCCGGGCAGGTCTCGACCTCGAAGGGGCTCCCGGGCGGCTACACCACCGAGGTGATCGACGGCCGCGCGGTGACCCAGGATGCGACCGGCGAGACCCAGAGAGTGGTCGAGGTGGCCACGGGCCGGGTGCTCCTGACCACTCGCTCCTCCGACTACCCCGACGACCTGATCAGGCTCGAGCTCTCGCCCGACAGCAACCACGCCCTGGCGGCTCCCTACGCGATGTGCGACGAGAACGACAACTGCCGCTATGACACCCCTACCGCGCCGATCCACGACCTCGGCCAGGGCACCGAGACCGCCGTCGAGCTCGGCGACCACCTCGGCTGGACCCCTGAGGGGCAGCTGATCCGGGCGTCAGGGACGAAGGTGGAGATATGCGACGAGGTCGGCCAAGGGTGCGCCGATACGCCGGTCACCTTGAAGAAGCGCGCCGACACGATCAGCGGGACGATGAACCAGTCCTGACCCCTCGCGGGCCTACTGCGCCTTGTTCGGGCCGCCGCCGTTGGACGGTTTGTCGGTGGGTCTGCCGCCCGAGCCGGGTTGGGTGGGCGCCGCCTGGGTCGGGTCGGCCGCTCGGGTGGGGGCGGTGGAGGGCGTCGGGTCGGTGGCCTGGGTGGGCCGGGTGCTGGCGGTCGCGCCCGCCTGGCTGGGCGTGGTCTCCGGAGCCCGGGTCGGGTCGGTGGCCGGGTCCTCCTCCGCCTCAGGTCCCGGGCTCCGTTCGCCCGACGGCTCGGGGTCCTCGCCCTGCGACTTCTTCTCGAGCGCTCCGGGGACATCGCCGACCTCGGGTACGTCCGGGCTGCCCACCGGCGCCGCGATGGCGACCAGCCCGGCAAGCATCACCGAGCTGAAGGCCAGCACCAGTCCACCGCGCCGAGCCGCGGGCGCAGCGGCCGCGCTCCACGCCCAGAGCCGCTCCCGGCGGCGGCGCAGGTCGGCGGGCAGGTCGCTGCGGATCGCCGCCCAGCTGTTGATCGGGGCCAGCGCGTAGCCGAACCCCTGGAAGCCGAGCAGCGCCGCGAGGGCGATCCCCGTCGCCCCTCCGCTCACCGCGACCGCGAGCGCCAGGACCAGGCAGACGGCTGCCGCGACGGTCTCGACCAGGTTGCCCCGCACCACGTCCCGCACCCGCGGGCGCCCCTTGATCTTCGGCGTACGCAGGAACGTGCCCTCACGCGAGACCAGCCCGAGCCAGGAGGCACGTGCGACGGTGACCCCGAGCGCCAGCCAGAGCCCGAAGGCACCGAGCGCATCGCGCCAGGACGCCCCACCCCGGAGCCGGACGAGCGCGATCGAGCGGGCCGCACCGAAGAGCACCAGGGCGACGGTGGCGAACAGCAGGAGGCCGGAGAGGCGGCGTACGACCAGTCCCCCACCCAGCATCAGGTCGAGCGCGCCCGAGACGAGGAAGAAGGTGAACAGCGCGCCCGCGAGGTCGCCGAACCACTGCAGCCCGCCGACGAGGTAGGCCCAGCGCTGCGCCAGGGTCATCTGGTTGTCCTCGGTGCGGCGACCGGGCAGCAGCGAGCGCCAGTGCATCCGGAGGATCTGGACGCCGCCGAAGCACCACCGGAACCGCTGCTTCTTGAGCGTCTCGAAGGTCAGCGGCATCACGCCGCGGCCGTAGGAGCGGTCGACGTGCATGCCGTTGTAGCCCATCTTCAGCAGCCGCAGCGACAGCTCGGCGTCCTCGGTGATGCACCACTCGTCCCAGCCGCCGGACCGGACCAGCGCGGAGGCCCGGATCAGGCCCATGGTGCCGCCGAAGATGGCCCCGTTGCGCTCGTTGCGCGAGACCTGGCTGACGTCGAAGAAGTAGCCGTAGGAGTGGTAGAGGCGGCGGAAGTAGGGCGAGACGTCCCAGTCCCGGTAGTCCTGCGGCGTCTGCACGAAGGCGACCGACTCGTCGGTGAACAGCGGGGCGTTGTGGGCCAGGAAGTCGGGGGCGACGTGGTAGTCTGCATCGACGACTCCGACGACCTCGGTCAGCGGGTTCATCCTGGTCAGCGCGTAGTTGAGGGCCCCGGACTTGAACCCGGGCCAGTTGGTCAGATGGATGAAGGTGAGCCCGTCGTACTGCTCGCAGAAGTCCTGCACCGGCCGCCACAGCGCGGGATCGTCGGTGTTGTTGTCGATGACCAGGATCTCGTAGGCGTCGTAGTCCAGCTTCAGCATCCGCTCGAGCGTCTCGATGACCATCTCAGGCGGCTCGTTGTGGGTGGGCACGTGCAGGCTCACGAACGGCCGGCGCCAGCCCGGGTGGTACTCACCGCGTGTCGGCCACCCGCGCCAGCGTCGCCGGGCGAGCACGTCGACCATCTCCCACAGGTAGCCCACGCCGATCACGAAGACGAAGACCTCGAGCAGCCACAGCAGGCCCGACAGCGTCGTCGTCCACGCTCCGGGGTGGACGGTGACCGTCCACAGACCCACGTAGGTCAGGTAGAGCAGGCCGACGTCGATGGTGAGGGCCCAGGCCACCAGACCGCGTACGTCCCAGTCCCGCGCCGCGGGCAGCCAGGCCAGCAGGGAGGCACCGAGGACAGCGCCCCCGATCGCCGCCGGGACGGCGTCCTGGCCGAGCAGCATGCCGACCACCAGCGCAGCCAGAGCGGTGAGGGTCGCCGCGAGGACCGCCGTGCCCGCGGAGAGCGAGCCGGTGCGCGGCGTACGGATCAGGAAGAGCAGCACGGTCGCCGGGACCAGCAGGATCGCGGCGACCGTGAGGAGTGGGGGAAGGGCGTCGAGCACGGCCCCACACTATGGGGGGTATTTCCTAGCCGAGTCCAGTCGGCCCGGCCTCCAGCAGCACCTTGAACCCCGCCTCGTCCAGGATCGGCAGACCCAGCTCCTCTGCTTTGGCCGCCTTGGAGCCGGCGTTGTCGCCGACCACGACGTAGTCGGTCTTCTTGGAGACCGAGCCCGCCGCCTTGCCGCCGCGACTGATGATCGCCTCCTTGGCACCATCGCGGGAGAACTCCTCGAGCGAGCCGGTGACCACGACGGTCAGGCCCTCGAGGGTGCGAGCGACGGACTCGTCGCGCTCGTCGGCGAGGGAGACCCCGGCCGCGCGCCACTTGTCCACGATCTCCTGGTGCCAGTCGACCTGGCGCCACTCGACGATCGCCTCGGCGATGATCCCACCGACACCCTCGGTGGCGGCGAGCTCCTCCTGGGAGGCTGCCCAGATGGCATCGAGCGA
The DNA here is from genome assembly GCF_042798275.1 of Nocardioides sp. NPDC057767. Taxonomy (NCBI): domain Bacteria; kingdom Bacillati; phylum Actinomycetota; class Actinomycetes; order Propionibacteriales; family Nocardioidaceae; genus Nocardioides; species Nocardioides sp. NPDC057767. Next base: position 7,825 of record NZ_JBHVKJ010000052.1, read on the forward strand.
GCCGAACTCCGTGGCCAGCGCACGAGCCGCGGACGGGCCGACATGACGGATGGACAGCGCCACCAGCACCCGCCACAGCGGGACCTGCTTGCGCTCCTCCAGGTTGCGGAGCAGACCGACCGCATTGGCGTTGAGGACGCGGTCTCCGGCACCGGCCTCCTTCTCGGCCTTCTTGGCGGCACGGGTGAAGAACGTCGTCGTGGCGAGGCCGGCCTCGTCGAGCGCGAAGATGTCGCCCTCGTTGGTGATCACCTCGGCGGCGAGCAGCGCGTCGGCGGCCTCGTAGCCCATCCCCTCGATGTCGAAGGCGCCCCGGCCGGAGGCGAAGAAGACCCGCTCGCGCACCTGCGCCGGGCAGCCGCGGTGGTTGGGACAGCGCAGGTCCTTGTCACCCTCCTTCTGCTCGGCGAGCGTGGTGCCGCAGGCAGGGCACTCGGTGGGCATCACCCACTCGGGCAGCCCCTCGGGACGCAGCGGCAGCACCGGGCCGAGGATCTCCGGGATGACGTCGCCGGCCTTGCGCAGGATCACGGTGTCGCCGGGGCGTACGTCCTTCCGCTTCACCTCGTGGGCGTTGTGCAGCGTCGCGCGCTCGACGGTCGAACCCGCGACCTTGGTCGGCTCCATGACCCCGAAGGGGGTGACCCGGCCGGTGCGGCCGACGCCGACGTCGATCGCGAGCAGCTTGGCGTTGACCTCCTCCGGCGGATACTTGTAGGCGATCGCCCATCGCGGCGCGCGGCTCGTGGAGCCGAGACGGCGCTGCAGCGAGATGTCGTCGACCTTGATCACGACACCGTCGATCTCGTGCTCGGTGACGTCGTGGCGGTGCTCGCCGAAGTAGGCGATGAACTCCTCGACCTCCTCGAGGCTCTTGAGCACCTTGACCCGGTTGGAGGTCGGCAGCCCCCAGGCCTCGAGTGCGTCGTACGCATGCGACTGGGCCACCGGTTGGAAGCCCTCCCGGGCCCCGATGCCGTGACAGACCATCCCGAGCTCGCGGGTCGCGGTCACCCGCGGGTCCTTCTGGCGCAGCGACCCGGCGGCGGAGTTGCGCGGATTGGCGAACATCGGCTTGCCCGCGTCGACCAGGGAGGCGTTGAGCTTGTCGAAGGCCTCGATGGACAGGAACACCTCGCCACGCACCTCGACCAGGTCGGGCACCGGGAACTCCTCGGTGCCACTGAGCCGGTGCGGGATCGACTTGATGGTGCGCACGTTCGGGGTGACGTCCTCGCCCGTGCGACCGTCGCCACGGGTCAGCGCCCGGACCAGGCGGCCCTTCTCGTAGAGCAGATTGATCGCGAGGCCGTCGACCTTGAGCTCGCACAGCAGCTCGGCCTGGCCGGCGCCGTCCTTGGCGATCCGGGCGTGCCAACCGGCGAGCTCTTGATAAGAGAAGGCGTTGTCGAGCGACTCCATCCGCTGCAGGTGGTCGACCGCGGTGAACTCCGTCGAGAACGTGCCGCCGACCTTCTGGGTCGGCGAGTCGGGTGTGCGCAGCTCGGGAAACTGCTCCTCGAGCTCGTTGATGCGGCGCCACTTCTGGTCGAAGTCGGCGTCGGAGAGCGTCGGGTCGTCGAGCACGTAGTAGCGGTAGCGAGCGTCCTCGATCTGCTCGGCGAGCTCCTGGTGCTCGGTCTTCTGCTCAGGGCCCGCGTCGGCAGTCACGTCATCGTTCACGGGCACCATCTTGCCCGGTCCCACCGACAATTTCTGACCACATACCCACCCGGGCGTCTTCGGCGTTTCATCGGCCCAAACGACACTCAACGCCCTCAATATCGACGCAACCGATCAACACCTGGGTGACGGGGGTCACCAGAAGAGGGTAAATCGGGCTAACTTCCTCCCGCGTCGGGAGAGGCGGGCCGACACCAATCCCCCATACAACCGCCTTGTGAGGTCTGCAGTGGTTTCTCGGCTCGTGACGATGCTGTTGACAGTGCTCGCGCTCACACTGGCCCCGCTCGGCGCGACGTACGCGCTCGGTCTGGGCAGCGTCTTCTCCGACGCCGAGGTCGAGGTGTCGATCCTCGAGCAGTCCAAGGACGGCGTGGCCCTCAGCGTCCACGGCACCGACTACAGCGGCAAGGATCCGGGCATCGAGATCGCACTCAACCCGGTCGGCTACCGCGGGTCGGGCACGCGAAGCACCTTCATCAAGTCGGTCGTGATCAACCCCGACGACCCCGAGGACTGGACGATCACCTTCACCCTCGACGCCGCACAGGTCGCCCGGCTCGACCCCGGCACCGACTACCAGATCATGACGATGCGTGCCGGTGATCGTGACCTCTACGACTCCGCCGATTCGCGGGCTGTGGGCGTCCCCTTCGACTTCGACGCGCTCGCCGAGCCCAGCAGCTCACCGACCCCCGACGAGCCCACGGACGACACCGGATCCTCGGACGGCTCGGGCTCGGGCACGGGCCCCGGCGATGGTACGTCCTCCGGTCGGCCCTCAGCCGGCGGCGACTCCGAGGGCGCCGGTGCCGGTTCGGGCGAGCGGCGGAAGGGCAAGGCCTCGAAGAAGCCGTGGACCGCCCCCGAGGAGCCGCCGACGGCGAGGGGCCTGACCCTCACCGGTCTCGACGACGTCTCGGTCGACGCCGACGACGTGATCCACGCCCAGGCCTCCGGCTTCAAGCCCAACGAGACCGGCATCCGGGTCGTCGTCTACTCCACACCGCTGGTCCTCTCGACCAGCGTCAAGGCCAACGGTCGCGGCGTCGCGAAGTGGTCGGGGCGGCTTCCCAAGGACATCGGTCTCGGCAAGCACACCCTCACCTTCCAGGGGTCGGTGAACCGTGGCATCAGGTTCGTCGTGACCGGGACTCCCAGCGACGGCGAGTGCGTCCAGAGCGGCTGCGCCCCGGCGTCCGGCGCCGTCAAGAAGGCCGCATCGGCCGAGGACGGCGGGGTCGGCCCGCTGACCTTCATCATCGTCGCCACGATGATCGTCCTCGCCCTCGTGGGCGCCGCCGTCGCCATGCTCACCGGACGCCGCAAGCGTGATCATGAGTGGGACGATCCGAGCTACGCCCAGGCACCGCCTCGCTATCCCTCGGACCCGCGACCGGCAGCGGGCCCCTACCCGGCGCCTCCTCACCAGCAGCCCCACTTCGAGGCCCCGCTCCCGCGCAGGCTCCCCGCGGACCAGCAGCCGATCCGTCGTCAGCCGGGCCCGCGGCAGCCGAGCCACCGCCAACCGGCGCCCCAGCACCTCCAGCCGCACCGGGAGGCCCAGCACCTGGAACCCCAGCACCGCGAACCCCAGCACCGCGAGCCGCAGCACCGCGAGCCGCAGCACGCGTCTCCGCAGCAGGCCGCCGAGCGCCGGCCGCGCCCGCCGGAGTCGTTCGCTCCGCCGAGCCAGCGGGCCGAGGCCTACCAGGGTCAGCGGATCGCCGGACGCTGACGGCGGTCAGAGCAGCGACTCACCCCGGCGCGCGGTGTCGGCCGAAACCGTCGGCCACAGAGTCTCCAGGCCTGCCTCGAGACCCGTGAGAACCGGGTCGAGGTCGTCCCCCGGGAACGGGGCAGGTGCCTGCTGGCGTACGACCGCGCAGAAGGCGTGGCTCTTCCCCTCGGCCTCGTGGCAGCGCACGGTCTCGGCAGACCCGTCGGTCCAGCCGTCGTAGCCGTCGGTGTCGCCCTCGAGCAGGTGAGGCTCTTCGGGCACTTCCGTAGCCCGGCGGGCAGGTTCGGGGCGTGGACCGCGGTGACGGTGCTGCCGTCGGGACGGGTGCCGACGACGCCGAAGGCGCCCTGGCCGTAGGTCGAGACATCGGCCTTCTCGAAGGAGTCGATGTCGGCGTACGCCTTGGTCTCGAGCAGTCCGGCCGCGATCGCCCCGGCAGTCAGCGCGACCTCGCCGACGCCGTTGGCGCCTTCGGACGGGAAGCCATCGACCTGTGCCTTGGTCATCTTCACCGTCGTCCTGGTGCCGAGGCGCGGGTCGGTGACGAGGGCGACCAGGGCGTCCACGCTCACCTCGAGATCGAGCTCACGCGGGTCCTCGGTGATCTTCTCACCCACGTAGGCGGCCCGGCGCTCCTCTCCCCCGGCCTTGTGGGAGACCATCAGCTGGCCAGGCGTGCCGTCGTCGGTGGCCAGGTCCCAGGCGACGGTGGCGGTGCCGGTCGCGCCCGTCATCTCGACACAGCCGGACATCCCGTCGTGGCACCAGGTCGAGAGCAGGTCGTCGTCGACCGGACCTGCCTTGACCTCGAGCGAGTGGTCGGCTCCCCACCGCAGCACGGTGCCGACCTCGTCCTGCTCGAAGTAGAGGTCACCGCCGTCGAAGGCCTCCGGCACGACGCGTACGTGCTGGAGCGTGATCGCCGCGAGCGCCTCCGGAGTCGCCGGCTGGTTGCCGGGCTTCAGGTCGGCCGGGTCGATGCTCGCCGAGGGCGCGACCGTGGGCCTCTCGCTGGGCTCGTCGTCCGCCTCGGTCGCGCTGCTGCCGCAGCCGGTGACCAGAAGAGCCGCAGCAGCCAGCAGTGCCGTCCCCCGTCGTCGCATGAGGGGAATCTACGCCAGATGACGCGCGCTTTCGGTGAGGATTCGCAGCGCCGTGCGGGCCCATCGCCAGCCGGCACCGGCGAGACCGCACGAGGGCGTCAGCACGATGTCGTACGCAGCGTCCAGCCCGAGCATGTCGAGCCAGCGCTCCACGGTCTCGGTGACCGTCTTGTCGGTGGGCGTGGTGCCGGCCGGCGCGATCGGGGGGACCACGCCGAGGGCGACCGTGTCGCCGGCCTCCAAGGCGGTGGCCAGATCGTCGTGATCGGCGGCGGTGAGCTGGGTCAGGTCGACGCTGATCCCCTTCGCCCCGGCCTTGCGGAGCAGGCCGAGCGGGGTGCCGGGCGCGCAGGAGTGCACCCACGGGACCGCGCCCTCCTCGGCGATCGCGCCGAGCACCCACTCGAGCGACTGGGAGGCCTCGGGGAGGTCGATGCTGCGGTGCTTGCCGAAGCCCGAGCCGGTCGGTACCTGGGCGTTGAGCACGGCGCTCAGCGCGGGCTCGTCGACCTGGACGACCAGGGTGTCCGCGCCGGGGAGGCGGCGGCGTACGTCTCGGATGTGGCTGCGTACCCCCTCGGCGAGCGCCTGCGCCAGATCGCGCCGGGCACCGTGGTCGGCGAGGAGCTTGTCGCCGCGCGGCCGCTCGACGGTGGCGGCCAGCGTCCACGGCCCGGCGACCTGGATCTTGAAGGCGCCGCCGCCGGAGGTGAGCGGAGAGTCCTGGACCAGCTCCTCGACCGTGTCGAGGTCCTGGGCGAGCAGGCTCCGGGCGCGCCGGTGGTCGACGCCGGCGGAGCCGGAGGTGCCGGTCAGCCGCCAGCCCGCGGGCTGCAGGTCGGCGTCGAGCCCGTCGAGGACGGCCAGCGTCCGGCCGGTCATGTTCGCGATCGCGCCGCGCGCCGGAAGCTCGGGCAGGTGCGGCAGGTCGGTCAGCTCACCGAGCACGATCCGGCAGGCCTCCGCGTAGTCCTCTCCCGGCAGCGACCCGACTCCGGTCGCCCTCACGCGAGCGCCGCCCGGCGGGTCGTGGAGATGGTGGCCGAGCCGACGACGCGGGTGCCGTCGTAGATGACCGCGGCCTGGCCCGGCGCGATGCCGTAGGCCGGGTCGAGCAGCTCGATCTCGACCTCCGCGTCGGTGGTCGAGCCCGTCGAGTCTGTCGAGACCACGGTCACCCGCGCCCGGTGCTCGTCACCGTGCGCGCGCAGCTGGACGGTGCCCTCCAGGACGCCCTCGGGCGCACGCCCGGCCCAGCGCGGCCGGATCCCGGAGAGCCCGTCGACGGCCAGGTGCTCCCTGGGGCCGACGGTGACGGTGCCGGAGACCGGCTCGATGTCCAGCACGAACCGGGGCTTCCCGTCGGGCGCGGGCTTGCCGAGGCGGAGGCCCTTGCGCTGCCCGATCGTGTAGGCGTACGTCCCCTGGTGCTCCCCCAGGACCTCGCCGCTCTCGTCGACGATCGGCCCGGACTCGTTGGGTGCCCGGTCGCCCAGCTTCTCGCGCAGCCAGCCGGCGTTGTCGCCGTCGGCGACGAAGCAGATGTCGTGGGAGTCGGGCTTGTCGGCGACGAGCAGGCCGCGGCGGGCCGCCTCCTCGCGTACCAACGGCTTGGGGGTGTCGCCGAGCGGGAACAGCGAGTGGCGCAGCTGGTCCTGGTCGAGCACCCCGAGCACGTAGGACTGGTCCTTGCCGCCGTCGACGGCACGGTGCAGCTCGACCAACCCGTCGGCGTCCTCACGAAGCGTCGCGTAGTGACCGGTCGCGACCGCGTCGAAGCCGAGCGCGAGCGCGCGGTCCAGCACGGCGGCGAACTTGATCTTCTCGTTGCAGCGCAGGCACGGGTTGGGGGTGCGCCCCTCGGCGTACTCCGACATGAAGTCCTCGACCACGTCCTCGTGGAAGCGGTCGGAGAGGTCCCAGACGTAGAACGGGATGCCGATCACGTCGGCTGCGCGGCGGGCGTCGTTGGCGTCCTCGATCGTGCAGCACCCGCGTGCGCCGGTGCGATAGGACGCCGGGTTGCGGGAGAGCGCCAGGTGGACGCCGGTGACGTCGTGGCCCGCCTCCTTCGCGCGTGCGGCGGCGACGGCGGAGTCCACTCCCCCGGACATGGCGGCGACGACTCTCATGCCCATCAGCGGTTCAGTCCTGCCGCGCGACCGCGCTCGACGGCCGGCCCGATCGCCGCGACGAGCCGGTCCACGTCCTCGGCGGTGGTGGTGTGGCCGAGCGAGAAGCGCAGCGAGGAGCGCGCCTCCTCGTCGGACTGACCCATGGCCAGGAGCACATGGGAGGCCTGAGGTACGCCGGCAGAGCATGCCGCACCGGTCGAGCACTCCACCCCGGCGGCGTCGAGCAGCATCAGCAGCGAGTCGCCCTCGCACCCCGGGAACGCGATCTGGGCGTTGTTGGGCAGCCGGTGGCGACCCAGCGGCTCCAGCGGCGGGCCGTTGAGGTGGGAGTCCGGCACGACCGCCAGCACCTGCTCGACGAGCCGGTCGCGCAGCGCACCGACCCTGGTCGCGTACGCCTCCTGCTCCTTGACCGCGAGCTCGACCGCCGCCGCGAAGCCGGCGATGGCCGCGGTCGCGTGGGTGCCGCTGCGTACGTCTCGCTCCTGGCCGCCGCCGTGGACGAGCGCGGTCAGCTCGAGCTCGCGGCGGACGACGAGGGCGCCGGCACCCACCGGACCGCCGAGCTTGTGGCCGGTCAGGGAGAGCGCGTCGACGCCGCTGGTGGCGAAGTCGACCGGCACCGCACCGACCGCCTGGACGGCGTCGGTGTGGACCGGGATGCCGTGCTCGGCGGCGATCGCGGCGATCTCGGGGATCGGCTGCAGCGTGCCGACCTCGTTGTTGGCCCACATCACCGAGACGAGGGCGACCGAGGCGGGGTCCCGCTCGATGGCCTCCTTCATCGCGGCGAGGTCGACCCGGCCGGTCGCGTCGCACGGGATCAGCTCGACGTGAGCGCCCTCGGTCGTCTCCAGCCACTGCAGCGGGTCGAGCACCGCGTGGTGCTCGACGGTGGTGGTGAGGATCCGGGTGCGTGCGGGGTCCTGGCCGCGGCGTGCCCAGTAGGCACCCTTGAGCGCCAGGTTGTCGGCCTCGGTGCCACCGGAGGTGAAGACGACCTCTCCGGGGCGAGAGCCGAGCACTGCGGCGATCCGTTCTCGGGACTCTTCCAGCACTCTGCGGGCGCGGCGACCCGATGCGTGCAGCGAGCTCGCGTTGCCGACCAGAGCCAGCTCCGCGGTCATCGCCTCGATCGCCGCCGAAGCCATGGGCGTGGTGGCGGCGTGGTCCAGATAGACGGTCCGGGGGTTCATCGTCTACCAAGGTTACGGCCCGATGGCGATGCTTGCTGAAACGTCGCCGCCCGTTCACCTCATCTCCCTAGGGTCGTGGCATGTCCCAGGGATTTCGCGAGTACATCGACAACCTGATCACCGAAGGTCACACGATCGGCGAGGATCACGATGACGACCCGGTGCTCCTGGACCCTGCCGGCAGGGCCGTCGACACCTGGCGGGAGAACTATCCCTACTCCGAGCGGATCGCCCGCGAGGTCTACGACGAGCAGAAGTACCTCCTCCAGGTCGAGCTGCTGAAGTTCCAGCGCTGGAACGACCGCGTCGGCGGCAAGCACGTGCTGCTCTTCGAGGGCCGCGACGCGGCCGGGAAGGGCGGCACGATCAAGCGGTTCATGGAGCACCTCAACCCGCGCTACGCCCGGACGGTCGCGCTGTCCAAGCCCTCGGACCGGGAGTCCCAGCAGTGGTTCTTCCAGCGCTACGTCCAGCATCTGCCCACCGCCGGCGAGATGGTCCTGTTCGACCGCTCCTGGTACAACCGCGCCGGCGTCGAGCGGGTCATGGGCTTCGTCACCGACGATCAGTACGAGCAGTTCATGCACCAGGTGCCACTCTTCGAGCAGATGCTCGTCGACTCCGGGATCACGCTCACGAAGTTCTGGTTCTCGGTGGGCCGCTCCGAGCAGCGCACCCGATTCATCATCCGCCAGATCGACCCGGTGCGACAGTGGAAGCTCTCCCCCATCGACGTCCAGTCGCTGGACAAGTGGGACTCCTACACCGCCGCCAAGGAGGAGATGTTCCGCCGCACCGACACCGACTGGGCACCATGGACCACGATCCGCTCCAACGACAAGAAGCGCGCCCGCCTCAACGCCATGCGCCACTTCCTCGCCAACCACGACTACGACGAGAAGGACCCCGACGTGGTCGGCACCCCCGACCCTCTCATCGTCCAGCGCGGCATCGACGCCGTCGGCGACTGACTCACGATCACCCCGGCCAGGGGATGCGCCTCGAGCACGCCTCGATGGCATCCTCTAGCGTGCCGGCGTCGTCCTCTCCCAACGGAACCACCGAGGCGTACGCAGCGACGAATGCCCCACGTACGTCGGCCGGCGACGGGCGCCAGTCGTGATAGCGCGTGCCGAGGAGGACGGCCGCCTGCGCGAGATCGTCCAACCGACGCCGGTAGGTGGTCTCCTCCAGGTCCAGGACGGCCGCGATCCTCCCGTCCGCCCAGAGGATGTTGGCCGATCTGAAGTCATTGCCGACCAGCTGGGTACCCGGTGTCCGCGGCTCGCCGGCGGGGACCTGCTCCGGGTAATCGGCCATCGCCAGATGCATCAGCGCGAGCATCTTTCCCGCAGCCCGGACCTGCACCGGGTCGGTGATGTCCAACAGCTCGCCCTCGACAACGCGCTGGAGCCCGAGCGAGAACCCATCGACCTCCACCTGGACCCTGCCGTCCCGAGCCGCCTGCGGCAGCGAGACAGGTATCCCCTGCTCCCCCAGCCACGCCGTGAGCCGGGCGACCGCGGCAAGACGCGCGAACATCCTCTGACGCATCGACCACTTCGCGATCATCCGACAGCCGTCGACGGTGATCCACGCCAGGCAGTTGGCATCACTGATCACCAGCCGTTCGCAGGACCCGACTCTGAGCCCCCAGTGCTCCGCCAGCACGCCGCCCAACCAGCCGACAGCATCGGCGGCGGATGCAAAGCCGAACCGCTCGGCCAGAGCCACGCCCGGATCTGCTGACTCCCAGAGCATGCTGATCGGCGTACTCACCTCTTCGGCTGCAGTCATGGGCGCAGTCAAGCAGGTGACGTAGGAGGGTCGTGGCAGCGACAGGGGTGCGAGCAGGTTCCGGATCAGCCCGTCCGGCCGCGTCGGGTGAACCGGATCCGTCCGTTCGGGAGCCGTTCGTGCCCGTAGGTGGGGTCGTGGATGCGGCGATGGTCGCTGGGGCAGAGCAGGACCAGGTTTTCGAGGGAGGTTCTTCCGCCTTGGGACCAGGGTTTGAGGTGGTGGGCTTCGGTCCAGGCGGCGGGTGCGTCGCAGTCTTCGGCTTGGCAGCCTTGGTCTCGTAGCCGGAGTGCTCGGTGTTGGATCGGGTGGGCCAGCCGGGCGGTGCGGCCGAGGTCGAGGATCTCGGAGTCGGTGCCGAGGACGACGGGGATGAGGTCGGCGTTGCAGGCCATCCGGCGGGCTTCGGCGGCGGTGATCTTGTCGCCGTCGAACCCGAGGGCTGCGGTGCCGAGGTCGGCACGGAGCTGGTCGAGGGTCATGGTGATGAACACCGTGGTGCCGTGGCCGCCATGCCTGGGGAGCTGGTCGACGTCGTAGGTCTCGACCACGCGGGCGAAGGCCTGGCCGAGGAGTCGGTCGTAGGGCGCTTTGATGCCCATGTCCTGAGCCGACCACTTTCGGGGCTGGGCCAGGGAGTCCAGGATCGTGCGCAGCCGGAGACCGACCGCACGGGAGACCCGGGCCTGGATGTCGATGGTGCCGTCGCCGTTGTCGCGGGAGGTGAAGAAGGTGCGTCGTGCGGCGAGCTCTTCCTCTCGGTGGAGAGCTGCGGCTTCAGCCTGCTCGAAGCGTTCCGGGTCTATCTCCGAAAGGATCCGTTTGCCGACGATCTTGAGCTCGTTCGCAGTGAGCCGGGTGGCGTGGTCGACCAGCAGTTTCTCGGCCAGCACCAGGTCCTCGGCGCTGGCGGCGGGGTCGGTCGCGATGGCGGCGAGGGCCTTGGTGATCACCCGGGCCTTGTCCTGCGAGACCACACCCTCGGCCAAGCCCGCATCGACCAGGTCGTACTTCGCCACCCCGACGGCGAGCTTGATCTGGGACCGGGCGATCGCCTTGTCGACCAGCAGCTCGGTCCGCATCCATCCCGAGGCGTCCTTCACCCCGGTCTCCTCGGCGATGTCGCCGGCCGAGGCGAGCACTCGGAGCTTCAGCGCGGCCTGTTGGGCCTGGAGCTTCTCGAGTCGTGCGAGCAGGTCCTTCTTCTGATCGGTCCGCCAATAGACGGGGGCACTGGAGAGCAGGTCGCGGAGGGAGGATTCGATGGCGCTCAGGGCGACGTCGATCGCGTCGCCGGGGTGGGTTCCCCAGTGGTCGATCTCGCGCCCGAGACTCATCACCGATCCTCCCTTCAGAGGTGTGCCGTGATGGGTCTGATTCTACTCCTCGAGGGCCGCTAGAGCCACCCATTTGCCCAGTTCAAAGCACGTTTTGTGGCCAGCGGACGCCGTCGCTCCTGTGGATGGTAAGTGGCCCGAAGGGCCACCCTTCCACCGCCTCGACACCGACCCAGACAGGCAAGAATCTCGCTGCGCCACACCCGGGCCGCCGCCCCGATAGCCAGCCAAATCTTTTCTCGATCTGGTCCGGAGTCCAGGACCGCGAAGCGGCCGGCGAAGCCGGCGGGCCGAAGGCCCGTCCTTGACGCCGGACCAGATCGAGAAGACCCTCAGGAAAGGGTCGGCGGCCCAGACCAGCCCCGAAGAAACGGTTACGGGACGCGTGGTCTCGACAAGCTCGACCACCGAAGCAACACGAGGTCTCGACAAGCTCGACCACCGAAGCATCACAAGCTCGACCAACAGCACAGCCCCACGTACGACCAAAAGCCCCAGACCACCCCGAAAACCAGTTACCGTCCACCACCATGAAACCCCTCGGAGACGTCCCCTGGCCCCCGGACCCGATCGTCACCGAGCGCCTGATACTCCGCCACCCCAAGCCGGAGGACAGGAAAGGCCTGGCAGTCCTGCTCTCCGACGAGACCGCGCAGGCCTACCTCGGCGGCCCGACGCACACCCGGGAGGAACTGGAGGACCTCATCCCGGGCGACCCGAACACCAGGCCCGGAATCTTTGCGGTCGAGCAGGCCGGCGCGTTCATCGGGAGGATCACGGTCCAGCGCCGTGACAGATCCTGGGCCCACCACGTACGCGACGAGGGCGACGAGGTCGAGATCGGCTACGAGTTCCTGCCGACCGCATGGGGGCGAGGCATCGCCACCGAAGCCACCCGAGCCGCGCTGGACTGGATCGAGCGGACGCTCCCGGGTGAGCCGGTCGTCCTCACCACCCAGGTGGCCAACGAGCGCTCCCTGCGCCTGGCCCAGAGGCTCGGGTTCGTCGAGGTCGAACGGTTCGAAGCCTACGGAGCCGAGCAGTGGTTCGGGGTGCTCAAGACCGGCTAGGAAGTCGAGGGGTCATTCCTCGGGAGTGCCGAGATAGGCGACCAGCGCCAGGTGGTCGGACTCCGGCACCTCGACGGTCTCGGTCGCCAGCGCGACCAGGGCATCACCGAGAAGCACATGGTCGATCGCGGCCGAAGGCGGAAGAGGTACGCCGGCGAACCCCTCGGTCGGCCACGTCGGCTGCCATCCGGCGTTGCTGGCGCGGGCCGCGTCCGTCAGGTCTGCGTCGTCGAGCAGCCGCCGGACGGTGTGGTGGTCGAGCGAGGCGTTCAGGTCACCCAGCACGAGATCGGGCTTCTCGGCGGCCGCTGCCTCGATGATCAGCTCCTGCTCGGCCGGCCAGGACGCGAGCGTCGGTGGGGCCGGATGCGCGACGACGACCCGCCACTCCCCCACGTCGGCCACCCACGACCCCATGGACGTCTCGAGACGACGGGCCTTGGTGATCGGCTGGTCGGCGAAGAGCATCGTGCCGGCGGTGCCGGGAGCGGTCTCGCCGATCTGGTAGGGAAGCTGGCCGCGCAGCGTGCTCGACAGCTTCGCGAACGCCTCGGGGGTGATCTCCTGCACGGCGAGCACGTCGACCTTGTGCGCGCGTACCGCCTCGACGACCGTGTCGATGTCACCTTTGCCCTCGAAGAGGTTGGTGGTCATCACCGTCAGCGGCTCACCGGCGCTGGTCTCGCGAGACCCGGCGTAGAGCGGCGCCTGCCAGACGAGATGCACCGCGAGCAGCATGGCGACGACGCCGGCGCCGACCGCGAGCCGGGTCCGCCCGGGACCTGCGGCCAGCCACACCAGCACCAGGATCGCGACCAGGCACAGCGCGTACAGCCCGATGCCGAACGGCGCGAACGCCGCCAGCCGCACCGCCCGCAGGTCCGTGCTCGCGAGCGCCCGGGAGAGCGTGATCGCCAGGGCAGGCAGTCCACACACGACCAGCACACCCCACGCCAGAGCCAGCGGCACCCACCGAGCTCTGCTCACAGGACGACCAGATCGTCGCGGTGGATGACCTCCCGAGCGTACGCAGCCCCCAGGTTGGCCTCGAGATAGCCGGAGGAGCGTCCGGCCAGCCGCGGGATCTCATCGGCGTCGTAGTTCACCAGCCCACGCGCGACGGCGACGCCCGACGGGTCGAGGACATCGACCGGATCCCCTGCCTGGAACGATCCGGAGGAACCGGTGACACCCGCCGCCAGCAACGAGGCGCCGCGCTTCCTGATCGCGGCCACCGCGCCGGCGTCGACCGTGATCGAGCCGACCGCCTCGGTGGCGTGCTGCAGCCACAGCAGCCGCGCCGGGCGCCGCCTGCCGACGGCGTGGAACAGGGTGCCGACCGCCTCGCCCGCGAGCGCGGACGCGGCCTGGGCGGCCGAGGTCAGCACGACCGGGACGCCGTCCTCGACGGCGATCCTGGCGGCCTCCAGCTTGGTCACCATCCCTCCGGTGCCCACGCCCGCGGCACCGGCCTTGCCGATCGTCACCCCGGCGAGATCGGCCAGCGAAGTGACCTCGTCGATCCGTCGTGAGCCCGGCTGTGACGGCGGTGCGTCGTAGAGCGCGTCGACGTCGCTGAGCAGCACCAGCAGGTCAGCCTTGACCAGGTGGGCCACCAGCGCCGCGAGCCGGTCGTTGTCGCCGAACCGGATCTCGGAGGTGGCCACGGTGTCGTTCTCGTTGACGATCGGGAGCACACCGAGGTCGAGCAGCTTCGACAGCGTCGCATCGGCGTTGCGGTAGTGCGCGCGCCGGTTCAGGTCGTCGACCGTGAGCAGCACCTGCCCGGCGATGATGCCGTGCCGGGCCAGCTCGTCGGTGTAGCGGTGAACCAGCAGTCCCTGACCGACGCTCGCAGCGGCCTGCTGCTTGGCCAGCGCCCGGGGACGCTTGGCCAGGCCCAACGGGGACAGTCCGGCCGCGATCGCTCCGGAGGAGACCAGCACGACCTCCTGTCCGGCGGCCCGTGTCTTGGCGAGCACGTCGACCAGACCGCTCACCCGAGCGGGGTCGATGCCACCGGCCGCCGTCGTCAGCGACGACGACCCGACCTTGACCACGACCCGGCGTGCCCCGGTCACGACCTCGCGCTGCACCGATCCCCCTCGTACGTCAGCCTGTGCTCTCCGCTGCGCCGGATCCTACCGGCGACCGAGCCGGCCGAGCCGTCAGTTTCCGCTGGTCGAGCGGGTCGACCCGTCCGGGTCGTCCTCGGCCCAGTCGCTGTCCGGGTCGTCCTCGCCACCGATCTCGTACGCCACCGGGCCGGCCCCGTCGCGCAGCCGTCGGGCGACGTCGGCCCGGGCCTCGTACTCTTCCTTGGTCTCCATCCCGGCGTCGATCTCGCGCCGCCGGGCGGCGGCGGGCCGCTCCTCGTAGAACCGCTGGTCCTCGCCCCGGCGGCCGAGCATCTCGGCGCCGGTCTCGATCGAGGGGCGGAAGTCGAAGACGACCGCGTTGGCCGGGTCGCCGATGATGACGGTGTCGCCCTCCTGGGCCCCGAGCTCGACCAGGCGCATCTCGACACCGAGCCGGTTGAGTCGGTCGGCGAGGTAGCCGACGGCTTCCTCGTTCTCGAAGTCGGTCTGACGCACCCAGCGCTCGGGCTGCGGGCCACGGACGAGGTATTCACCGTTCTTCGAGACCTTGACGGTGAAGCCGTTCTTGCCCTCGGCACCGGCGGGGCGCAGCACGATCCGGGTCGGGGCGGCGACCGGCGTCTCCTTGCGCGAGGCTGCCACCAGCTCGGCCATCGCGTAGATCAGCTGCTGGGTGCCCTCGCCGGAGGCCGCGGAGATCTCGAAGACCTTCAGGCCACGCTTCTCGAACTCGCCGATGGTCATCTCGGCGATCTCGCGGCCGTCGGGGACGTCGACCTTGTTCAGCGCGACCAGCCGCGGCCGGTCCTCGAGGCCGCCGTGGCGGGAGAGCTCGTTCTCGATGATGTCGAGGTCGTCGATCGGGTTGCGCCCCGGCTCGATGCTCGCGGTGTCGATGACGTGGACGAGCGCGGCGCAGCGCTCGATGTGGCGCAGGAACTCGTGACCGAGGCCGCGGCCGTCGGCGGCGCCCTCGATCAGGCCCGGCACGTCGGCGACGGTGAAGGTGATCTCGCCACCCTTGACGACCCCGAGGTTGGGCACCAGCGTGGTGAACGGGTAGTCGGCGATCTTCGGCCGCGCTCGCGAGATGGCCGCGATCAGCGACGACTTGCCGGCGCTCGGGAAGCCGACCAGGCCGATGTCGGCGACGACCTTGAGCTCCAGGCCGATCTCGCGCGCCTCGCCCGGCTCGCCGAGGAGGGCGAAGCCTGGGGCCTTGCGCTTGGAGGAGGCCAGCGCGGCGTTGCCGAGCCCGCCACGGCCGCCCTCGGCGATGACCAGCTCGGAGCCGGGGCCGACCAGGTCGGCGAGGACGTTGCCGTGCATGTCGGTGACCACGGTGCCGTCGGGGACGGGAAGCACCAGGTCCTCGCCGTGGGCGCCGTTCTTGTGGTCACCGGCCCCCTGACCGCCGTTGGCCGCCTTGCGCTTGGGACTGTGGTGGTAGTCGATCAGCGTGGTCACGTCGGGGTCGACGCGCAGGATGATCGATCCGCCCGGTCCGCCGTTGCCCCCGTCGGGGCCGCCCAGCGGCTTGAACTTCTCGCGGTGCACCGACGCCACCCCGTGTCCGCCGCGACCGGCCTCGACGTGGAGGGTGACGCGGTCGACGAAGGTGGGTACAGCCATGGCTCCAGCCTACCGACGGCACGCCCTGGAGTTGCTATCCGCGATCGACCCGCCCGCGGGCCTGCCGACTCGGCACTAAGTTGAGCCCATGCGAGTAGGAACTGTGATGTGGCCGATCGAGGACTGGCCGGCGATGGGCGAGCGTTGGGCCCAGGCCGAGCAGCTCGGGTTCGAGACGGCGTGGGTCTATGACCACCTGGCCTGGCGTGGCCACAGCCCGTGGGAAGAGGCGTTCACGTCGATGGCGGCGGCGGCCGCCCTCACCTCCACGATCCGGCTCGGCACGCTGGTGACCACCCCCAACTTCCGTACGCCGATCCCGACCGCCGCGGCCATCCGCAGCCTCGACCGCATCTCCGGCGGGCGCATCACGATCGGTATCGGGGCAGGCGGCGACGACCACACCTCGGACGGCGACGTGCTCGGGCGCGAGTTCACGCCCCGCGAGCGCGCCGACCGCTTCGCCGAGTGGACGCGCACCGTCGACCGGCTGCTGCGGGAGTCGCCGGTCACGATCGACGGCGAACACTGGCAGACCCGCGAGGTCACCGTCTCCCCCGGCCAGGTGCAGCAGCCGCGTACGCCGCTGTGGCTGGCCGGCAACGGCCCCCGCGGGATCCGGCTCACCGCCGAGGTCGGCGACGGCTGGATCGCCAACCCTCACGGTGACGACCCGAAGGGCTTCGTCGCCCAGCGGCTCGAGATGCTTCGCGAGGCGTGCGAGAAGAACGGCCGTGACTACGACAGCATCCCGAAGCTGTTCATGTCCGGCTTCACCGACGAGCCCTGGACCGAGTCGGCCGACGCGTTCGAGGACCTGGTCGGCGCCTACGCCGAGATCGGGATCACCGACATCGCGATCCACTGGCCGCGTGCCGGGACGCGCTGGGAGGTCCCGTGGGAGACCTTCGAGGCGATCGCGGCCCGCGCGGCGTACGTCTGAATGTTCGTCTAGGTATGTAGCCCAACCGCCACTTCCCCGTTGGAGTTCCACGTGGGAAGTGAGTGTTCGGCTGCATACCTAGACGAACCGCCACCCCACCCGACGACACCAAAGGGCCCTCTCCTTGCGGAGAGGGCCCTTTGAAAGCGTTGCTCAGGCGTCGCCCGGGACGATGTTGATCACCCGGCGGCCGCGGCGCTTGCCGAACTCGACCGCGCCCGGCTGCAGGGCGAACAGGGTGTCGTCGCCGCCACGACCGACGTTGGTGCCGGGGTGGAAGTGCGTGCCGCGCTGGCGGACGATGATCTCACCGGCGTTGACGAGCTGACCGCCGAAGCGCTTCACGCCGAGGCGCTGGGCGTTGGAGTCGCGACCGTTCTTGGTGCTTGCCGCACCCTTCTTGTGTGCCATCTTCTCAGTCCTTCAAGTATCTCTGGAACGCCGGAATCAGGCGTTGATCGCGGTGACCTTGACCTGGGTGTACTTCTGGCGGTGACCCTGGCGCTTCTTGTAGCCGGTCTTGTTCTTGTACTTCTGGATGATGATCTTCGGGCCCTTGGAGGCACCGACGATCTCAGCCGCAACCGAAGCCTTGTCGAGGCCGGTCGTGGTGACGTTCTCACCGTCGACGAGCATGACGACCGGCAGCGTGACCGCAGCACCGGCCTCGCCGTCGAGGCGGTCGATCTCGATGACGTCGCCGACAACGACCTTCTGCTGCTTGCTGCCAGCCTTCACGATCGCGTACACCGCGGTCTCCTTCATGCTCCGAACTCAAAGTCTTGTGTCTACCCGCGGCAGCTGTGCACGTAAGTGATCACTGGACCCCGAAGCGATAGGTGCCAGCGGTTGCCTGCAGGAACGGCGCACTGCGCACGCCGAGGGTCAATATTACGTACGCGACCAGGTAGCCGCAAAACGCCGCGACACCATCCGCCCGGACGCTGTCAGGACACCGTTGGGTGGCCGCAGGGACATGGTGCACCCGGGACCTCGATCCGGGCGACCGGGCGCCCGGTTCGGCCCCGTCCACTGCAAACCGGGCACGATTCCGGGCATGATGGCGCCCATGACGTCGACCGAACCGTCGCACGCGAGCGAGTCCCGGCAGGAGGAGATCCTGGCGCGCGCACGTACGACCGGACGGGTCTCGGTCACCGACCTGGCGCCCGATCTCGGGGTGAGCGTGGAGACGATCCGGCGCGACCTCAAGGTCCTGGCCGACCGTGGCGTGGTGGAGCGCGTCTACGGCGGCGCGGTCGCACTGGAGAGCGGCAGCTTCGAGACCTCGCTCGAGTTCCGGGCCGGGCGCGACGTCGACGAGAAGCACCGGATCGCCCGGGCCGCGCTGCAGCACCGGCACGGCGCGGAGACGATCTACATCGACGAGGGCACGATGCCGCAGTTCCTGGCCGAGGAGCTCTTCGGCCACGGGCCGGCGACGGTCATCACCCCCTCGCTCCCGGTGGCCACCCGCCTCTCCGCCGACCCCGACCTCACCGTGATCGTCCTGGGCGGGCGCGTACGCACCATCACCCGCGGCGTCGTGGACCAGTGGGCGACCCGGATGCTGAACGACCTGGTGATCGACCTGGCCTACATCGGCGCCAACGGGATCTCGCGCGAGCAGGGCCTGACCACCCAGGACCCGTCAGTCGCGGCGGTGAAGCGCACCGCCATCGAGCGCTCCCGGCGCCGGATCTTCTTCGGCGCCCACACCAAGTTCGGCGCCTCCAGCCTGTGCCGCTTCGCGGGCGTACGCGACTTCGAGCTGCTCATCACCGGCATCGAGCTCCCGGCCGCCGAGGCCCGCCGGTTCGCAGCGCTCGGACCCCGGGTCGTCCGAGCCTGACCAGCGGCCCGAGAACGGGCAGCAACCGGGCAACTCGGGCGCCGTGACCGGGCTAGGGGGTCTAGCCCGAATTACGCCATCGTGGTCGTGACGACAGTCACACTGCGAGGAGGCAGATCGAATGCGGGCACGGAGACGGACCTCCGCAGCGCTGACAGCGCTATCACTGGCGACGGTGATGTTGACGGCATGCGGCACCGGCGGCCTGGGCGCCGGCGGGACCAGCGCGGGTGAGCACAGCATCACGGTGCTGATGGTCAACAACCCCCAGATGCTCGAGCTCCAGGAGCTCACCGCGGAGCACTTCACCGAGGAGACCGGGATCGAGGTGAACTTCGTGGTCAAGGTCGAGCAGGACATGCGCGACACCGCGAGCACCGAGTTCGCCAACCAGTCCGGGATCTATGACGTGGCGACGCTGTCCAACTTCGAGATCCCCTACTACGCCGAAGCCGGCTGGATCTCGGACATGGAGAGCATCGCGAACGACCCCGAGTTCGACCAGGACGACATCCTGCCGCCGATGACCGAGGCGCTCTCGGCCAACGGAAAGGTCTACGGTCAGCCGTTCTACGGCGAGTCGTCGTTCCTGATGTACCGCAAGGATCTGTTCGAGAAGCACGGCATCGAGATGCCGGCCGAACCGACCTGGGAGGAGGTCGCCGGCTTCGCCGCCAAGATCAACGAGGCCGAACCGGACATGCGCGGCATCTGCCTGCGCGGCCTGGCCGGCTGGGGTGACAACCTCGCCTCGATCACGACCGTGGTCAACACCATGGGCGGCACCTGGTTCGACGAGGACTGGAACGCCCAGGTCAACAAGGGCGGCTTCAAGAAGGCGGCCAACTTCTACGTCGATCTGGTCCGCGAGCACGGCGAGGCGGGAGCGGCGACGTTCAGCTTCCCGCAGTGCCTCAACGCCATGCAGCAGGGCAAGGTCGCGATGTGGTACGACGCCACCTCCGGCGCCGGGTCGCTCGAAGCGGCCGAGTCGCCGGTCAAGGGCAAGGTCGGCTACGTCGCCGCCCCGCACGACCAGACCCAGAACGCCGGCTGGCTCTACACCTGGGCCTGGGCGATCCAGAAGGCCTCGCGCCACCAGGAGGACGCCAAGAGGTTCGTCGCCTGGGCCTCCAGCAAGGAGTACGAGGAGCTGGTGATGGCCGACACCGAGCACGACACCGGCGGGCCGACCAACGTCCCCGCCGGCAAGCGGGCCTCGACCTATGAGAACTCCGAGTACCTCGAGGTGGCCGGGTCCTTCGCGACTCCGACCATGAACGCGATCAAGAACGCCCAGGCCGACAACCCCGGCGTCCAGAAGCGGCCCTACAACGGCATCCAGTTCGTCGGGGTCCCGAGCTTCACCGACTTCGGCACCGAGTGCGCCAAGCAGCTGAGCAGCGCCATCTCGGGCTCGAAGACCACCGACGCGGCACTCGACCGCTGTCAGTCGCTCGCCCAGGAGTACGGCGACGTCCAGAAGGAGAAGCAGTGATGGCCACCGTGACCGCACCGCTCCGCGAAACGACCGAGCCGACGGCGACCCGGCCGCCCGAGGCGTACAAGAAATGGGGCCGGGAGTCGTGGAAGCTGCGCGCGCCGCTGCTGCCCGCGCTGATCTTCTTGATCGTGGTGACGCAGCTGCCGTTCGTGGCGACGCTGGTGATGTCGTTCATGAACTGGAGCGCCCAGCCCGACGCACCGGGCCGCAGCTTCGCCGGCCTCGACAACTTCAAGACCGTGTTCACGACGCCGGCCTACCGGACGGCGGTCCTCAACACGATCGAGATGACCGTGGTCGTCGTCGGGGTCAGCGCCCTGCTCGCCCTCGGGATCGCGCTGCTGCTCAACCACGCGTTCATCGGGCGCGGCGTCGTGCGCACGATGATGATCGCGCCGTTCCTGATCGTGCCGATCGCGGCCGCCGTCTTCTGGGGCAACGGCATCCTGATGACCGGATTCGGCCTGGTCGACGGCGTGCTCGGGCAGCTCGGGGTGCCGGGCGCCCAGGACATCGCCTTCCTGACCGACCATCCCAAGCTCGCCATCGAGATCGAGCTGATCTGGCAGTGGACACCGTTCATGATGCTGATCCTGCTCGCCGGCCTGCAGTCGCAGGATCCTGAGGTGCTGGAGGCGGCGAGCATCGACGGCTGCAACGGATGGCAGACGTTCGTGCACATGACGCTCCCCCACGTACGCCGCTATCTCGAGCTCTCGATCGTGCTCGGCACGATCTTCATCGTCCAGAACTTCGACTCGGTCCTGGGCATGACCGGCGGGCTCAACTCCACCAACATCCCGTTCGCCGTCTACGAGACGTTCTACTCCGCCAAGGACTACGGGGTCGCCTCGGCACTGGGCGTCGTCGTGGTCATCGGCTCACTGATCATCGCGACCTTCGCACTCCGCGTGGTGTCGTCCCTGCTCGAGGAGGAGAGCTGATGAGGACCTGGAACCGGCAGCGGGTGGCGAAGATCGTCATCCCGATCACAGCGTGGCTGGTCGGCATCATCTTCGTGATCCCGATCCTCTACATGGTGCTGACCTCGCTGCACGCGCCGCAGGACGCCCAGACCTATCCGCCGAGCTGGGGCGCTCCGCTGACGCTGGGCAACTACAGCGGCCTGTTCACCTCGGCGAATCCGATCACCCCGGCGCTGATCAACTCGGTGATCACCAGCGTGATCTCGACCCTGCTCGTGCTCGCCCTGGCCATTCCCGCGGCGTACGCCCTGGCGATCAGGCCGGTGCGGAAGTGGTCGGACGTCATGTTCTTCTTCCTGTCGACCAAGATGCTGCCGATGGTCGCGGGCATCCTGCCGCTCTACCTGTTCACGACGAAGGTCATCAACATGCCCGACAACGTGATCGTCCTGATGCTGATCTACACCGCGATGAACCTGCCGATCGCGGTCTGGATGATGCGCTCGTTCCTGGCCGAGGTGCCGCCCGCGATCATCGAGGCGGCCTCCATCGACGGCGCGTCGACGCTCAGGATCCTGACCCGCATCGTGGCCCCGATCGCCATGCCCGGCGTCGCCGCGACCTCGCTGATCTGCTTCATCTTCGCGTGGAACGAGCAGCTCTACGCCAAGGTGCTCACCTCGGTGGCCGCGCAGACCGGTCCGGTCTACGTGAACACGCTGATCCAGACCGAGCACGCCTACCTGGCCGAGCTGGCAGCCGGCGCGACCCTGATCTCGCTGCCCGTCCTCATCGCCGGCTTCGCCGCTCAGGACAAGCTGGTGCAGGGGCTCTCCCTCGGGGCGGTCAAGTGAGCGAGCGCCATCCAGTGACCTACCCGAGACTCACGACGGCTCGGCTCGGCGACCTGTCCGCGTCCGTCGCCGTCCCCGCCTACGACCGATCCGCCGTCACCCCCGGGATCGTGCATCTCGGGGTCGGTGGCTTCCACCGCGCCCACCAGGCGCGGTATGTCGACGACCTGCTCGCCTCGGGCATCACCGACTGGGGCATCGTCGGGGTGGGGCTGATGCCCCAGGACGTACGCATGCGGGACGCTCTCGCCGCCCAGGACCATCTCTACACGCTCATGGAGCGGGCACCGGACGGCGGCGTGCACGGACGGGTGATCGGCTCGATCATCGACTACCTGTTCGCCCCCGACTCCCCTACGGACGTGCTGGCCCTGCTCACCGACCCGCGGATCCGGATCGTGTCGTTGACCATCACCGAGGGCGGTTACCACGTCAATCAGGCGACCGGCGGCTTCGACGCCTCCGAGCCGGGCATCCAGGCGGACCTGGCGCCGGGGGCGGTGCCATCGACCGCGTTCGGCTATGTCGTGGAGGCGCTGGCTCGCCGCCGCGCCGCCGGCGTGGCTCCGTTCACGGTGATGTCGTGCGACAACATCGCCGGCAACGGCGAGGTCGCCCGCGCGATGATGTCGGCGTTCGCGTCCCTGCGCGACCCGGAGCTGGGGGACTGGATCGCGTCCGAGGTGGCCTTCCCGAGCTCGATGGTGGACCGGATCACGCCAGCGACCACCGATGCCGACGTCGAGGAGGTCGGCTGGCGGTTCGGGATCCAGGACGCCTGGCCGGTGGTCAGCGAACCGTTCTCCCAGTGGGTGCTCGAGGACCACTTCCCGCAGGGGCGGCCACCGTTCGAGCGGGCCGGGGTCGAGATGGTGCCCGACGTCGAGCCGTACGAGCTGATGAAGCTGCGGCTCCTCAACGCCAGCCACCAGGCGCTGTGCTACCTCGGCTATCTCTCGGGATACCGGTATGCCCACGAGGTCTGCGCCGACCCGCTCTTCGTCGACTTCCTGCTGGGCTACATGACCCAGGAGGGCACCCCGACCCTGCCGCAGGTGCCCGGCGTGGACCTGGAGGGCTACCGGCGCGAGCTGATCTCCCGCTTCGCCAATCCCCACATCCGCGACACCCTGGCCCGGCTGTGCGCGGAGAGCTCCGACCGGATCCCGAAGTGGCTGGTGCCGGTCATCTCGGCTCAGCTCGCCTCCGGAGGCTCGGTGCGCCGTTCGGCACTCGTCGTCGCCTCCTGGGCCCGCTACGCCGAGGGCGTCGACGAGCAGGGCACGCCGATCGACATCGTCGACCGGCGCCGGGCCGAGGTGATGGCCCGGGCGATCGCCCAGCGCGAGGACCCGCTCGCTTTCCTCCGCGACCCCGACCTCTTCGGCGACCTCGTCGACCTCCCTGAGTTCACCGAGCCGTACGCCGAGGCGCTGGCGTCGTTGCACGCCATCGGAGCACGCAAGACCCTCGAGATCTGGGAGGGCTGAGCAGGCTGAGCGGGCAGCACGACGCCCCGGTGACCACGAGGGGGGTCACCGGGGCGTCGTGGTTGGTCAGCTGTCCTGGGACGGCGTGGTGTCGCGGCTGGCGCCACCACGGGTGCGGGTCACGACCTTCGGCGCCGGGGTGGACGCGGTGCCGTTGCTGGTCACCGGCGTCTCGGTCTTGGACGCGGTCATCACCGCACCCTCGCCGGTGCTCACGACCTCGCGACGGGCGCCGCGGCGCTGCCGGGTGACCACCTTCGGCTTGGAGTCGACCGCCTCGGCCGCGACCGGCTCGGGCGCGGCGACCGCAGGCTCGGTGGCCTCTGGCTCGGTCGTCTCCGGCTCGACTGCCTCGGGCTCGGCCGCCTCGGGCTCGACCGGCGGGGCCACCGGTGCGGGCTTCTCCGCGGCCGGCTTCGGCTCGGTGGTCGAGCTGCCGACGACCGCGGCCAGGACCGGGCGGCCGGTCGTCGCGGCGCGGCGGGTGCGGGTGCGCGTGGTGACCTTCGGAGCCTCCGGCTCGGCGGGTTCCGCCGCGGGGGCCTCGGCGACCGTCTCGGCCGGGGTCTCGGCCTCGACCGGCTCAGGCGCCGGGGTCGACGCCTTCGACCGGCGTGAACGCGTACGCGTCGTCACCTTCGGCGCCTCGACCTGCTCGGGCGCAGTCTCGGCGGCCTCGACGGGCTCGGCGGGCTCTGCCGTCTCGGCGGACTCGGTAACCGAGGGCTCTTCGGGGGTCGTAGCTCTCGACCGGCGAGAGCGGGTGCGGGTCGTGACCTTCGGGGTCTCGACGGTCTCGGGCTCGCTCGGAGCCACCGCCTCCGCGGGAGTCTCGACGGACTCGGCCGCCGGGGCCGGCTCGTCGGTCTTCTCCGCCTGTCCGGCCATCGCCGCGAACTCGGCCGGCGACGGTGTCTTGGCCGACTCCTCGGCAGGCTCGGTGCGCTGCTCGCCACCGACCTCGTCGCGGCCCTTGCCGCGGCTACCGCGACCGCCACGACGGCGCGAACGCGGCTCGTCGGGGGCGACACCGGAGGACTTGCCGGCCTCGACCGGGTGCTCGTGGATCACCAGACCGCGACCGCCACAGGCGTCGCAGTTCTCGGAGAACGCCTCGAGCAGGCCGGTGCCGATCCGCTTACGGGTCATCTGCACCAGGCCCAGCGAAGTGACCTCGGCGACCTGGTGACGGGTCCGGTCGCGGCCCAGGCACTCGACCAGGCGGCGCAGCACCAGGTCACGGTTGGACTCGAGGACCATGTCGATGAAGTCGACGACGATGATGCCGCCGATGTCGCGCAGCCGGAGCTGGCGCACGATCTCCTCGGCCGCCTCGAGGTTGTTCTTGGTGACCGTCTCCTCCAGGTTGCCACCGGAGCCGGTGAACTTGCCGGTGTTGACGTCGACGACGGTCATCGCCTCGGTGCGGTCGATGATCAGCGAGCCGCCGGAGGGCAGCCAGACCTTGCGGTCGAGGCCCTTCGCGATCTGCTCGTCGATGCGGTACGCGGCGAAGGCGTCGGCCTCACCGTCGTACTTCTCCACACGCTCCTCGAGGTCGGGGGCCATCGACTGGACGTAGTCCTTCACGGTCTCCCACGACGAGTCGCCGGAGATGACCAGCTTGGCGAAGTCCTCGGTGAACAGGTCGCGGACGACCTTCAGGGTGAGGTCGGGCTCGCCGTAGAGCAGCTGCGGTGCGTTGCCGCCCGCACGCTTCTCGATGTCCTCCCAGCGGGCCTTGAGGCGCTCGACGTCGCGGGTCAGCTCATCCTCGGCGGCGCCCTCCGCGGCGGTGCGTACGATCACGCCGGCCGTGTCGGGGACGATCTCCTTCAGGAGGGTCTTGAGGCGGTTGCGCTCGGTGTCGGGCAGCTTGCGCGAGATGCCGGAGGTGGTGCCGTCGGGCACGTAGACCAGGAATCGGCCGGCCAGCGAGATCTGCGAGGTCAGGCGGGCGCCCTTGTGACCGATCGGGTCCTTCGTCACCTGGACGAGCACCTTCTGGCCGGAGGTCAGCACCGACTCGATCTTGCGGGGCTGGCCCTCCTTCCAGCCGAGCGAGGCCCAGTTGACCTCACCGGCGTAGAGGACCGCGTTGCGGCCCTTGCCGATGTCGATGAACGCGGCCTCCATCGAGGGGAGCACGTTCTGGACGCGGCCGAGGTAGACGTTGCCGATCAGGCTGGTCTGGCTCTCGCGGGCGACGTAGTGCTCCACGAGCACCTTGTCCTCGAGCACCGCGATCTGGGTGAGGTCCTCACGCTCGCGAATCACCATGACGCGCTCGACCGACTCGCGGCGGGCCAGGAACTCGGCCTCGCTCACGATCGGGGCGCGACGGCGACCGGCCTCGCGGCCCTCGCGGCGGCGCTGCTTCTTGGCCTCCAGGCGGGTCGAGCCCGACAGCGCGGTGATCTGGTCCTCGCCGGTGCGGCTCTGGCGGACCTTGGTGACGGTGTTCTCCGGGTCGTCGCCGGCCTCGCCCGAGGCCTCGCCCGCGCGGCGGCGACGGCGGCGACGACGCGAGGAGCTGCCGCCCTCGCCCTGCTGCTCGCCGTCGGCGTCCTTCTCTTCACCCTCGGCCTCGGACTCCTCGGACCTGTCCTCGGCGTCGGTCGAGTCGGAGCCCTCGGCGTCGCCGTTGGCACCCTTGCGACGGCGGCGGCCACCACGGCGGCGACGACGACGGCCGTTGCCGCCACCCTCACCGTCGTCGGCCGAGCTCTCGTCGGACTCGGTGTCGGCGCTGGTGTCGGTGTCGGACTCGACGTCGGTGGCCTCGACCTCGGTCGGCTCCTCCTCGGTCGGCTTCTCCTCGGCCGGGGCGGCGTTGCGTACGTTGCGCCTGCGGGTCCGGGCCGGAGCCTCTTCCTTGGCGGCCTCAGCGGCGGGCTCGGCGGCCTGCGGCGTGTCCTCGGCGGGCGCCTCGGCGGCGGCCTCGACCGGCTCCTCGACCGGCTTGGGCTCGGTCGTCTTGCGGGTGCGCCGGCGGGTGGTGGTCTTGGTCGGCGCCTGGAACAGGACCGCGGGGGCCGTCGGACCGGCCTGCTCGGCCTCGGTCTGCTCGACGGTCTCGTCGGCGACCTCCTCCGCGGGGGTCTCCACAGGCGCGGGGGCCTCGACGACCGGTGCGGCAGCCTTCTTGGCAGCCGTCTTCCTCGCCGTGGTCTTCTTGGCGGTGGTCTTCTTCGCGGCCGTCTTCTTGGCCGGGGCCTCGACGGCCTCGGCGGGGGCCTCGGCCGGAGTCTCGGTGGTCTCGGTGACGTCGGTGGTCTCGACCTCGGCCGGCGCCGCGGCGGCAGCCTTCTTGGTCGTACGCTTCCGGGTGGTCTTCTTCGCGGCCGTCTTCTTGGCGGGGGCCTCCGCGGCCTCGCCCGTCTCGGCGGACTCCTCGGCGGGGGCCTCGGTGCCCTCCGTCGCGGCCGCAGCAGCCTTCTTGGTCGTACGCTTGCGCGTGGTCTTCTTCGCCGCGGTCTTCTTCGCGGGAGCGGATTCCGCGGTGGTTTCCGCGGCTTTCGTGTCGGTCACCGGAGTCTGCGGCGTTTCAGCGCCGTTCTCGGTGTTCTCGACAGTGGTCTCGTCGGCCATGCCGTTCTCCTCATCCAGGACCTTCACAGGTGCTGGATAGTCAGGTGCCGGGAAACGGGCGCTGCGCAGTATCGAACTTTTTCCACGTAGCAGCCGCGTCGCGGCGCAAAGCTTGTCAGGGCGGCGGCATCCTCCGCAGCGGTGCGTCACAGGCTGCGGTTCGTCACCTGCCGCGGTCGCTCGGCCGTCCGGGACCTTCCCGGGCGAGTCGCTCTCACTGACCTGCTAGGCCTGCGTCGCGGTCTGGTGACGACCTACCTCCTGTGTGCCGGAGTGCGGCCCCGGAGGGCCCACGCCGGCGAGGCGTCGTCGGACTGTCCATTCCTCGGGTCGGGCCCGATTGTTTGAGCAGTCGTCTCGGAGTATCGCATACACCCTGTCAACAGACCGATATCCGGACACCAACGAAACTCAGGGAAGGGTCGCTTCCTTGATCTGGCGCGACTTGTAGACGTTCACGATCACGACCCCGTCGAGCCACTCGGTGAGCCGCTCGGCCTCGGTCGCCAGCGCCGCCCGGCCGGCATCGCCGATGTCGTGGCGCACGATCGGGTGCACCCGGCCGTCGTCGTCCTGCGCCCAGGCCCCGACGATCCGGCCGTCCCACCAGGCGGTGTTGCCGGCGTTGCCGTTGGAGTCGAAGAGGTACGCCACGTCCTCCGCGTCCAGGTAGAACCCGCGTTCCCGCCAGCCCATGACGGTCGGGTCGAGGGTCGGCAGCAGCGCTGCCCACGGCTCGACCTCGGGCTCCGGCGAGACGACGATCGGGTCGTCGGGCAGCACCCAGCCGATGCCCCCGCTCTCCAGCCCGACCTCGACCGCCTCCACGGCGGCGAGCGCCGCCCGCACCGCCGACTTCGTGGACCCGAGCCACCAGACCAGGTCGGCCTCGGTGCCGGGCCCGAAGGTCCACAGCCAGCGACGGACGAGCTCGGCATAGCCCTCCGCCGGAGTGAGCGGAGCGGGCACCGCGTCGAGCCACGACTCGGTGAGCGTCCACGTCGGCTTGTTCAGCCGCCAGTGGCCGAGGTTGGTCGCCCGCATCAGTCGTCCCTGCGCGGCGAGGGTGCCGATCACCCACCGCCCGATGGCGAACTCACCGCCCCACTTCTTACCGGGAGCGCCCATCCGGAAGCGGACGTCCAGCTCGGGGACCAGCTCACGCAGCTGCGTCGTGGTCCGCGGCTCACCGTCGGCCAGCGCCGCGAGCGTGGCCGCGAACGCCTTCTCGATCCAGCCGTCCTGGTCCTCGTCGATGCCGCCCGCGGTCAGCCACTTGTGGAGGTTCTTCTCCTCCTGGGCGGCGACCCGGGCCGAGGCGCTCCCCCAGGCCGCGGCGACCAGGTCGCGCGGGAAGGCGAAGAGGGTGCGCCGCATCGCCAGCTGCTTGACCAGCGACCGCTCCTCGTAGAGCGCTCGCTCGACGTCCTCGACGTGGAGGTCGCGGACCCGCGCGTGCAGCGCGAGGTGGACGGTCGCCGACTCGGTCGCATGCCAGGCGGTCATCGCCTCCGTCGCGGAGGCCACGTCGGCGTACCTGTGGTCGGAGGCGAGCCCGTGCCGCCTGCCCAGCCTCGCCCGGCGCTCACGGTCGCTGACTGTTCTCATCGGCAGCGCCTCACCGGTCGAACACTAGTGCAGCGGGTCGCCGATCGTGCCGGATTCCTCGTCGAAGATGCCCTGGGTGAGCCGGGTCAGGAGCGGCAGTCCGCCATGGTCGGGACCGACCTTCAGCCCACCGATGCGCTCCAGCCCGGTGACGACGTCGTCGGGACGTACGGACGGGGTGCCGTGCTTGAGCAGCAGCTCCAGGCGCGAGCCGCCTTCGCGCGGCGCCGAGGAGAGGCGTACGACCGCGCCTCGGGCGTCGAACTCGCGCATGCCCTTCTTGGTCATCCGCTCCACGATGACCTCCTCGGCGCCGAGGAACGCCTCGACCGCCGCGGCCGCGTCCCCGGGCGACGTCGGGAGGTCGATGATCCACTCGCTGCCGGTGAGCAGGTCGGCCAGCGCGCCCTTGGGCGAGGTGGCGGTGTCGACGACGTCGAGCAGGTCGAGGCCGTCGGGCATGACCTCGTCCAGGGCACCCTTGGTGGCAGCCGGGTCGACGACCTCGCGCAGCGCGAGCTCGACGTACTCGGCCTCGCTCGCCGCCCCCGTCGGAGCCGCGCCCGCGTAGGAGATCCGCGGATGCGGGTTGAATCCCGAGGAGTAGGCCACCGGGATCCGGGCACGGGCGACCGCGCGCTCGAAGGCGCGGCTGAAGTCGCGGTGGCTGGTGAACCGGAGCCTGCCGCGCTTGGCGTAGCGGATGCGGAGGCGCTGGACCGGCGGGGCCTGCTGTTCGGGCTGTTGACGCACGGAGTCGATTATGTCGGTCCTGCGGCGCGATCACCCATCCGGCGAATGGAAGGCGAACGGTCTGTAACGGTCTGGGCACGAAAAATGGGAGACTCGCGCGGTGAGCCACCACAGAAGAAGGACGATCTCGGTACGCCTCAAGGAGCTGTTGCCGATCCTCGCGGTCGTTCTCACCGTCGGTGCCATCGCCGCCCTGACCGTCCTGGCGCCCCGGCTGGGCGACGCGAGACAGGCCTCCGCGGATGCCTCCTCGTCGCCGAGCGCCGACACCCTCGAGGCCTCCCCGTCGGCCCCGGCATCCGCCTCGGCTTCGTCGGAGCCGCTGCCGGAGTTCACCACGCTGGAGGCGCCTCCGGCGCTCGACAAGGTCCCGAAGAAGCCGAAGATCGACCCCTGCGCCGTCCCGCGCAAGCTGACCGTGATGACCTTCAACATCAAGGGCGGCCGGGTCTCCCCCGGTGAGCTCGACGGGATCGCCGGCGTGATCCGCGCGTCGGGCGCCGACGTCGTACTCCTCCAGGAGGTCGACCGGAACCGCCGCCGCTCGGGCAACGTCGACCAGCCCGCGATCATCGCCTCCCACCTGGGGATGCAGTCGGTCTTCGGCGCCAACGACTACATCACCGACCGCGGCGGCTACGGCAACGCGATCCTGTCGCGCTTCCCCATCGCAGAGTCCGGCAACACCCACCTGCCCAACAGCGACGGCAAGGAGCAGCGCGGAGTGCTGCGGGCGAACGTCCTCGTCGAGGGCCAGCGCCTGGTCGTCTTCAACACCCACCTCGACCACACCTCCGACTCGCTGCGGCAGGCGCAGATCGGTGCGGTCATGTCCAAGGTGAACGCCTACGACGGCGCCCGGCTCCTCGGCGGCGACCTCAACGCCGGCTCCGGCTCCGGCGTCCTCGGCACCGCGCTGGCCTCGTTGACCGACGCCGGTGCTTCCTTGGGTGCCAGTCACGACGGCGGCGGCCGCGTCGACTACCTGCTCCCCAACTCCTGGCTCGCCGCCGGCGACGGCCGGGTCACCCCGACCGGCCTGTCGGACCACCACGCGGTCAGCATCGACTTCGCCATGCGCGGTGCGGCGGACTGCTGAGTCAGTAGCGCTCGACCGACACAGCCCGCTCGGGCGGGTCGTACGCCTCCGGCCAGAAGTCCGTGACGCGCGTGATCCGTCCGGCGTCGACCTCGAGGAACGACTGCGACTCGCCCGATTCGTCCCCCATCCTCCAGTTGAACCAGACCACGGCGCGCTCGTCGTCGGCGATCACCACCTTCGGGGTGAGATGCCACTCTCCCGGGTAGGTCTGGTTGAACTCGAGGAACGCCTCGCGCCCGACGATCATCTCGCGGGTCTGCGGCATGTCGTAGACGACGTCGTCGTCCAGCAGCGCCGTCCAGGCGTCCCAGTCCCGCGCCTCGAGAAGCTCGAGATACCTACGTCCCAGCGCGCTGTTGTCCGTCATGGGCGCAACCTATCGGGGACCGGGTGACCGCGTGGGACACTTCGGGCCGTGATCGAGCTACGCCCTGCCGTTGTCGCTGACGTCCCCGCCCTGATGGCCCTGTGGGAGGTGGCTGCGGAGAACGACTCGCGGCCGACCGACTCCCCCGCGAAGGTCGAGGCGCTGATCGCGCGCGACCCCGAAGCGTGCACGGTCGCGGTCACCCCGGACGGCCGGATCGTCGGCTCCCTGATCTCCGGCTGGGATGGCTGGCGCGCCCACCTCTACCGGTTGGCGGTCCACCCCGACGTACGCCGCCAGCGGCTCGCCCGCCGCCTGCTGTCCCATGCCGAGGACCGCCTCGTGGCCCTGGGCACGAGCCGGATCGACGCGATGGTGCTGGAGGGCAACGACCTCGGGCAGTCGCTGTGGAAGAGCTCGGGGTACGAGTCGCAGTCGGAGTGGCGGCGCTGGGTCCGCCCCGTCGGCTGAGCGGTAATCGTTCGCCTGGATCGCGGGTCCGGTCTACCTTCGGCGAGTGGAATTCCTGACCCCCGAAGACCTTCCCGCACCCGCCGGCTACAGCCATGCGGTGATCACCGACCCCGGCGCCCGGCTGGTCGTGACCTCGGGACAGGTCGGCATCACCGCCGACGGCGCCGTGGCCGACGGCTGGGAGGCGCAGACCCGGCAGACCTTCGTCAACCTCGGCATCGCCCTGGCTGCCGCGGGCGCGACCTGGGCGGATGTCGTGAAGCTGACCTACTTCGTCGTCGCCACCGACGAGCTCCCGCTGATCCGGTCCGTGCGCGACGAGTTCGTCGCCGTGGAGCGCCCACCGGCGAGCTCGCTGGTCCAGGTCGCCGGCCTCTTCCGCGCCGACGTACTCATCGAGATCGAGGCGACCGCAGCGATCCGCTGATCGGACTACGCTCGCCGTTGTGGTTCCTCAACCTTCGTTCGCGGTTCGTCGCGCGGTGGATTCCGATGCCGCCACTCTGCGCGCGATCGCCGTCGAAGCGTACGAGGGCTATCTCCCGCGGATGCGGGATCAACGGCCGGGGCCGATGGATGCCGACTACGACGAACTCGTGACGTCAGCCGAGGTGTGGGTCGTGACCGACGGAACTGCCGACATCAAGGGATTCGTCGTGCTGCTGCCGTCGCCTGACGACTTCGTGCTGGACAACGTCGCGGTCCGCCCCGAGAACCATGGTCAGGGATATGGCCGACACCTGCTCGCGCTCGCCGAGAATCGAGCGATCGCCGTGGGCGCCAAGGCCATCCGCCTCTACACCCACGAGACGATGGTGGAGAACCAGCGTCTCTACGAGCGCATCGGCTATGTCGAGACGTCCCGGCGCGACGATCGCGGATTCGGTCGCGTCTTCTTCGAGAAGCGGATCGAACCCTGACCGATCAGACGACGGACAGCGGGAGCAGCTTCTGACCCGTGGGCCCGATCTGGATCTCGGTGTTCATCTCCGGGCAGACGCCGCAGTCGTAGCAAGGGGTCCAGCGGCAGTCCTCGACCTCGATGTCCTCGCCGTCGGCGACGGCGAGGGCGTCCTCCCAGTCGGCCCAGAGCCAGTCCTTGTCGAGGCCGGAGTCGAGGTGGTCCCAGGGAAGGATCTCGTCGTACTCACGCTCGCGGGTGGTGTACCAGTCGAGGTCGACGCCCGTGCCGGCGAGACCTGTCTCGGCGGCGTTCATCCAGCGGTCGTAGGAGAAGTGCTCGCTCCAGCCGTCGAAGCGGCCGCCGTCGCGCCAGACCTGCTCGATGATGCGGCCGACGCGACGGTCGCCGCGGGACAGCAGGCCCTCGACGATGCCGGGCTTGCCGTCGTGGTAGCGGAAGCCGATCGCGCGACCGAACTTCTTGTCGGAGCGGACCACGTCGCGCAGCTTCTGCAGGCGCTCGTCGGTGGTCTGGTGGTCGAGCTGGGAGGCCCACTGGAAGGGGGTGTGGGGCTTGGGTACGAAGCCACCGATCGAGACGGTGCAGCGGATGTCGTTGCGACCGGAGACCTCGCGGCCCTTCGCGATCACCTTCTTCGCCAGCTCGGCGATCTGCAGGACGTCCTCGTCGGTCTCGGTGGGGAGGCCGCACATGAAGTAGAGCTTCACCTGGCGCCAGCCGTGGCTGTAGGCGGCACCGACGGTGCGGATCAGGTCCTCCTCGGTCACCATCTTGTTGATGACCTTCCGCATCCGCTCGGACCCGCCCTCCGGGGCGAAGGTCAGGCCGGAGCGACGGCCGTTGCGGGAGAACTCGTTGGCCAGGGTGATGTTGAAGGCGTCGACGCGGGTCGAGGGCAGCGAGAGGGACACGTTGGTGCCCTCGTAGCGATCGGCCAGACCGGTCGCTACGTCACCGATCTCGGTGTGGTCGGCGGAGGACAGGGACAGCAGCCCGACCTCCTCGAAACCGGACTTCCGGATGCCGTTCTCGACCATGTCGCCGATGGTGGTGATGGACCGCTCGCGCACCGGGCGGGTGATCATCCCGGCCTGGCAGAAGCGACAGCCTCGGGTGCACCCGCGGAAGATCTCCACCGAGAACCGCTCGTGGACGGTCTCGGCCAGGGGCACCAAGGGATTGCGCGGGTAGGGCCACGCGTCGAGGTCCATCAGGGTGTGCTTGCGGACCCGCCACGGGATGTCGGGGCGGTTGGGGACGACGGCCTCGATCTGGCCGTCGGCGGCGTAGTTGACGTCGTAGAACTTCGGGACGTAGACGGCCCCGGAGACGGCCAGGCGGCGCAGCAGCTCGTCGCGGCCGCCGGGGCGTCCGTCCTGCTTCCACTCGCGCACGACCTCGGAGATCTTGAGCACGACCTCCTCACCGTCGCCGAGCACCGCGGCGTCGAGGAAGTCGGCGATCGGCTCGGGGTTGAACGCGGCGTGGCCGCCGGCGAGCACGATCGGGTCGTCGTCACCACGGTCGACCGCGTGCAACGGGATCTGGGCCAGCGAGAGCGCGTTGAGCATGTTGGTGTAGCCGAGCTCGGTGGAGAAGCTGAGCCCGAAGACGTCGAACGCCTTCACCGGACGGTGGGCGTCGACGGTGAACTGCGGGATCGGACCCTGCTCGTCGCCCTCGCGCATGATCTTCTCGAGGTCGGGCCAGACCGCATAGGTGCGCTCGGCCGCGATCCAGTCGCGCTCGTTGAGCACCTCGTAGAGGATCTGGACACCCTGGTTGGGCAGGCCGACCTCGTAGGCGTCGGGGTACATCAGCGCCCACCGCACCTCGACGTCGTTCCACTCCTTGACGGTCGAGTTGAGCTCCCCACCGACGTACTGGATCGGCTTGGACACCAGCGCCAGGCGCGGCTCCAGCCGAGGGAAGACGGACTCAGGAACGAGGTCGCTCTGGGCGACGGTCACGATGGGCACCTCAAAGCTCGGGAACGATCAACCCCAAGCGTACGCCGCTTCCCGACCCTGCCACCAAACCTGGCGCCGCGAGAACACGATGCCGGGTATGGCTTCGCGTCGTCTCGCTGGTCGAGTCGCCGGAGCCGCTGGGCGAAGGCGTGTCGAGCGGTGTAGCGAGCCTGTCGAGATGACCGCGAAATAGACGTTGGGGCCGCCCCTCCGGCGGATTCTAGGGGTCCTTGCAACACCTGATGACCTAAGTGGCTGTCAGTAGATCACGCAGACGCTCGGCTGGGGTATCCCAGTCGAGCGTTT
>NZ_JBHVKJ010000053.1:0-41830 GCF_042798275.1 Nocardioides sp. NPDC057767
ATGTCCGCCCACTGTTCGTCGGCCAGGATGGGATCGTCGGGCGCGGCGCGCACCGAGCAGTGCCACACGTGCTTGTCGGGGCGCTGGTCCGGGCCAGCGCCCGCGCACATCTTCTAGGAAGCGAGACCTCCGTCCCATGATCGGTTTTGTCGTACGCCGGCTGATCTCGGCACTTCTCGTGCTGTTCGTCATCTCGGTGGCGGTGGTCGCGCTCTTCACCTATGGCCCGAGCGATCCGGCGGACGCGATGTGCCCCGAACCCAGGTGCACCGTCGAGCGCCAGGACGCGATCCGGGAGGCGCTCAACCTGGAGGCGCCGATCTACGTCCAGTACGGCGAGTACATGTCCGGGATCGTTCGCGGTCGCGAGATCGCGTTCGGGTCGGAGGCGTACGACTGCGACGCCCCGTGCTTCGGGGTCAGCTTCATCTACCGCGTCAACGTCTGGGACGACATCAAGGACCGGATCGGGCCGACCGTCTCGGTCGCGGTCGGTGCCGGCGCCACCATCCTGCTCATCGGGGTGCCCATCGGGATGTTCGCGGCCAGACGCCGTGGGACCTCTGCCGACAAGGCCGTCATCGGCGCGACCCTCGTGATCGAGTCGATCCCCTACTACCTGTTCGTCCTGCTCGCCTTCCTCTATCTGGCGGTCGGGGCCGGGATCTTCCCGCAGGACGGCTACCACCCGCTCACCGACTCGCCCCTGAAATGGGCCTGGGCGCTGCTGCTGCCCTGGCTCGCGCTCGGGCTGGTGAACTCGTCCAAGTACGCCCGGTTCACCCGTGGGTCGATGATCGAGGCGTTCAACGAGGACTACGTCCGCACCGCGAGATCCAAGGGCCTGCCCGAGCGGACGATCGTCAACAAGCATGCGCTGCGCGCCGCGGTCGTGCCGATCGTGACCATCTTCGGTCTCGACTTCGGCGCCCTGCTGACCGGCACGATCTTCACCGAGAAGATCTTCGGCATCAACGGCCTGGGCCTTCGTGCCCTCGACGCCGTCGGGCAGAGCGACCTCCCGGTCATCGAGGCGACCACCCTGATCTCAGCAGCGATCATCGTGGCCACCAACCTCGTGGTCGACCTGTTCTACAGCGTGCTCGACCCCCGCGTACGCCTCACCTGAGCCCTGTCGGTGCCGGCCACTAGGGTTGGCGTGTGGATGGGTTGTTCGAGATGGGCGCTGCCGGCGCCTCGCGCGGCGGGTCGCTGAGCCACAGCGACCATGCGGCCGCGCCGCTGGCGGTGCGGATGCGGCCGCGTACGCTCGAGGAGCTGGTGGGGCAGAGCTCGCTGCGCGCTGCCGGGTCGCCGCTGCACCAGGTCGTCGAGGGCGGGCAGTCGCTCTCGCTGCTGCTCTGGGGCCCGCCGGGGACCGGGAAGACGACCATCGCCTCGATCGTCAGCCGCTCCACCGACCGGCGCTTCGTCGAGATCTCCGCGGTCTCGGCCGGGGTCAAGGAGGTCCGGGCCGCGATCGACTCCGCCCGGGCCGAGCTGGTCGCGACCGGCAAGGAGACGGTGCTCTTCGTCGACGAGGTGCACCGGTTCAGCAAGGCGCAGCAGGACGCGCTGCTGCCGGGCGTGGAGAACCGCTGGGTCACGCTGGTCGCCGCCACCACGGAGAACCCGTTCTTCTCGGTGATCTCGCCGCTGCTGTCCCGCTCGCTGCTGCTGCGGCTGGAGTCGCTGACCGACGCGGACATCCGCGGCGTACTCCTGCGGGCTCTGGAGGACGAGCGCGGCCTCGGTGGCTCGGTGACGATCTCCGACGAGGCCCTCGACCATCTCGTCCGGCTCGCCGGCGGCGACGCGCGCCGGTCGCTGACCTACCTGGAGGCGGCTGCGGGAGCCGCGTCCGAGGGGGAGATCACCCTGGAGGCCGCCGAGCGCGCGGTGGACCAGGCTGCGGTGCGCTACGACCGCCAGGGCGACCAGCACTACGACGTGGTCAGTGCCTTCATCAAGTCGGTGCGCGGTTCGGACGCCGACGCGGCGCTGCACTACCTGGCGCGGATGATCGAGGCGGGGGAGGACCCCCGGTTCATCGCCCGCCGGCTGATGATCCTCGCCTCCGAGGACATCGGCCTGGCCGACTCGACGGCGCTGCAGACAGCGGTCGCCGCGGCGCAGACCGTGCAGCTGATCGGGATGCCCGAGGCCCAGCTCACCCTGGCGCACGCGACGATCGCGCTCGCGGTGGCGCCGAAGTCCAACGCGGTCACCAACGCCATCTTCGCCGCCCGCGCCGACGTCGCGGCCGGAAAGATCGGCAACGTCCCGCCGCACCTGCGCGACGCCCACTACGAGGGTGCGAAGAAGATCGGCCACGGCGAGGCCTACAAGTACGCCCACGACGAGCCGTTCGGGATCGCGACGCAGCAGTACGCACCGGACGCGGTGGCCGATGCGGAGTACTACCGGCCGACGACCCACGGAGCCGAGGCCGGAGTGAAAGAACGGTGGGAGCGTGTCCGGAAAATCGTGCGCGGACAGGATGGATAGGGTAGGCGCACCATGACGAACTCGAGCATGCCCGGGTGGGCGCTGGCGGCGGCACTGACCGCGGTGGGGGTCCTGGTCCTCGTCTCGCTGGTGGCCGTGCTGCTCGCGCTCGGGACGCGCCGTCGGGCGCGGCTGCAGCTCGAGGCGGCCGAGGCCAGCGAGGCCGAGCTGCGCGAGCGGCTCGAGGCGCTGGAGAAGCGCTTGGCCCAGCCCGAGATCAGGCGGCGGGGCCGGGACGAGAAGGAATACGTCATCACCTCCCTGGGAGAGGACGGCGAGCCTGCCGAGGTGGAGCAGGTGGTGCAGCGTACGTTGACGGCACCTGCTTTTGCGGACGCCGTCCTCCGGGAGACGATGGTGCACAGTGCGGCACTGGTCCACGGGGTGCGCCGGGCGCTCTCGCCCGAGGTGCGGTTCAAGATCCGCTACGAGATGCACCGCGAGGTCAAGCGGGCACGCAAGGACCGGAAGAGCGAGATGCGCGAGGCGCTGCGGGAGTACCGAGCGCGCCAGCGCGCGGCAGTTGACGAGGAAGTACGTATGGAGGACTCCCGATGAGGGGCGCGATCTGGTTCGTGGTCGGTGCGGGTGCCGGCGTGTACGCGATGGTCAAGGGGCGGCGCGCCGCCGAGGCGTTCACCGCCGACGGGCTGCGCGACCGGGCTCAGGCGATCGGGGTCGGCGCGCGGATCTTCCGCGAGGAGCTCGCCACCGGCAAGGCCGAGAAGGAGCTCGAGCTGCGCGAGTGGATCGAGGCCAACACCGCTGGGCCCAAACAGATTGGCGCCGCAGGTGCCGGTCAGCAGAGACTTGGATTGACAAGGCCCGAGAACGAGGCCCAGCAGAACACGGAAGGTAGTACCCCCTGATGGAGTGGTTGAGCACGGCGGAGATCCGCCGCCGTTTCACGGCGCATTTCGCCGAGAACACCGAGATCGGCGAGCACACGGTGGTGCCGTCGGCATCGCTCCTGCTCGACGACCCCAACCTGCTCTTCGTCAATGCAGGCATGGTGCCCTTCAAGCCCTACTTCCTCGGCCAGGCCACACCTCCCTACCAGCGGGCGACGTCGGTGCAGAAGTGCATCCGCACGCCCGACATCGAGGAGGTCGGCAAGACCACCCGGCACGGCACGTTCTTCGAGATGTGCGGCAACTTCTCCTTCGGTGACTACTTCAAGGAGGGCGCCATCACGCTCGCCTGGGAGCTGGTCACCAAGTCGGTCGCCGACGGTGGCTTCGGCTTCGACGAGTCGGTCCTCTACCCGTCCGTGCTCAACGGCGACGAGGAGGCGGTCGCGCTCTGGAAGAAGATCTCCGGCCTGCCCGACGACCGCATCGTCCGGCTGCCCCCGAGCGAGAACTACTGGTCGATGGGCGTGCCCGGGCCGGGCGGTCCGTGCTCGGAGATCCTGATCGACCGCGGCCCCGAGTTCGGCGCCGACCGCGACTGGGACGCCGGCGACCGCTACCTGGAGTTCTGGAACCTGGTCTTCATGCAGGACAACGTCGTCGCGGCGCGGTCCAAGTACGACGTCGACATCGACGGCCCGCTCGCCCAGACCGGCATCGACACCGGTCTCGGTCTCGAGCGCGTGGCCTACCTCATGCAGGGCAAGTCCAACATGTATGAGACCGACGTCGTCTTCCCGGTCATCGAGAAGGCGATGGAGCTGACCGGGAAGAAGTACGGCGCCTCCTACGAGGACGACGTCCGCTTCCGGGTGGTCGCCGACCACGTGCGCTCCTCGCTGATGCTCATCGGTGACGGAGTGACCCCCGGCAACGAGGGCCGCGGCTACGTCCTGCGCCGGCTGATGCGCCGCGCGATCCGCAACATGCGGCTGCTGGGCTACGAGGACCCGGCGATGCCCGAGCTGCTGCCGATCTCCCGCGACAAGATGGGGGAGACCTACACCGACCTGCACTCCGAGTGGGACCGGATCAAGCGCGTCGCCGACGCCGAGGAGGAGGCCTTCCGCAAGACCCTCGCGGCCGGCACCCAGATCTTCGACCTGGCCGCGACCGAGGTGAAGTCGAGCGGATCGACCACCTTCACCGGTGACAAGGCGTTCCAGCTCCACGACACGTACGGCTTCCCGATCGACCTGACCCTCGAGATGGCCTCCGAGGCGGGCCTCGAGGTCGACGAGGCGGGCTTCCGCGGTCTGATGACCGAGCAGCGCGAGCGGGCCAAGGCCGACGCGCGCGCCAAGAAGGGCCAGCACGCCGACCTGTCCGTCTACCGCGGGATCCTGGACACCAACGGGCCGACCGACTGGCAGGCCTACACGACCCTCGACACCGAGTCGAAGCCGGTGGCGCTCCTGCGGGAGGGCAAGCCGGTCGACGTGCTCGGGCCCGAGGAGATCGGCGAGATCGTCCTCGACCGCACCCCGTTCTACGCCGAGTCCGGTGGCCAGTCCGCCGACGCGGGCATCATCGAGTTCGACGGTGGCCGGCTCGAGGTCGTCGACGTGCAGCGTCCGGTCAAGGGCCTCGTGGTGCACCAGGTCCGCGTCGTCGACGGTGAGTTCCACGGCGGCGAGTCGCTCGTGCACGCGAAGGTCGACCCGGAGTGGCGTCTCGGCGCCCGCCAGGCCCACTCCGGCACCCACGTGGTGCACGCGGCGTTGCGCGAGGTGCTCGGTCCGACCGCGCTGCAGTCGGGTTCGTTCAACCGTCCCGGCTATCTGCGTCTCGACTACGGCTGGACCAAGGGCCTGACGCCGGAGCAGATGCACGAGATCGAGGAGGTCGCCAACAACGCGCTGCGGGCCGACCTGCCGGTCTCCTGGGACTACATGACCCTCCCGCAGGCCAAGGACTGGGGAGCGATCGCGCTCTTCGGCGAGACCTACGACGACTCCAAGGTGCGCGTCGTCGAGATCGGCGGCCCCTGGTCGCGCGAGCTCTGCGGTGGCACCCACGTCGACCACTCCGCCCAGATCGGCACCGTCGTGGTCACCTCGGAGGCCTCGGTCGGCTCCGGCAACCGCCGCATCGAGGCCTACACGGGCGTGGAGGGCTTCAACTACCTCGCCCGCGAGCGCGATGTGGTCTCCGAGCTCAACCTGCTGCTCAAGACGAAGTCGGACGACGTCGTCGGCCGGGTCTCCGACCTGATGGAGCGGCTCAAGGCCGCCGAGAAGGAGATCGCTCGGGCGCGCACCGCTCAGCTGCTCGCCTCCGGCGGCTCGATCGCGGCCTCCGCGGTCGACGTCAACGGCGTCCAGGTCGTCGCCCAGCGGGTCCCGGGTGTGGGCGGCGGCGACGCGCGAACGCTCGCTCAGGACGTACGCTCCCGACTCGGTGACGCGCCGGCGGCGGTCGTGCTCTTCGGTGACGCTGACGACAAGGTCGCGGTCGTGGCCGCGGTCAACCCGGCCGGCATCGCCAAGGGCGTCAAGGCGGGTGACCTGATCAAGGAGCTGGCGCCGGTCGTCGGCGGTCGAGGCGGCGGCAAGCCCGACTTCGCCCAGGGTGGTGGCACCGAGGTCGGCAAGATCGACGAGGCTGTCGCCAAGGTCAAGATCCTGGTGACTGGAGCCTGATGCGACACGGCGTACGCCTCGGTCTGGATCCTGGCGACGCCCGGATCGGCGTCGCCAGGAGCGACCCCACGGGGTTCCTGGCGACGCCGCTGGAGACGGTCAAGAAGGGCCGCGGCGACCTCGCCCGACTGCAGGCGATCGTCGCCGAGATCGACGAGGAGTCGACGATGCTCGAGGTGGTCGTCGGGCTGCCCCGCTCCCTCAAGGGAGGGGAGAACCCGGCGACTGCTAAGGTCCGGGACTTCGCCGCGTCGTTGGCGCGGCGAGTGGCCCCGGTCCCGGTTCGTCTCGTCGACGAGCGGCTCACCACTGTTTCTGCGGAGGCTATGCTCCGAGACCGAGGTCGCAAGGGTCAGGACCGTCGAGCAGTCGTCGACATGGCCGCGGCGGTTGTGATCCTGCAACACGCATTGGACAGTGAGCGCGCTTCGGGGACCGCGCCTGGAGAGATCGTTGAGGTCGGTCATTGAGTGAGCGCTACTACCCCCCGGACCCGCGCGACCCGCGTCGCCCTGGTCAGGGGTCACACGGTCGCGACCCGCGCGGTGGCTACCCGCCGCGCCAGCAGCCGCCGCAGGACCCCCGTGACCCGCGCCGGATGCCGCCGCAGATGCCGGGTCAGATGCCGGGTCAGATGCCGGGTCAGCATCAGGGTCACCCGGGTCAGCAGGGTCGCCGCCCCGGGCCGCGTCCGGTGCCCGGCGCAGGCACACCCCCGCCAGGCTACGGTCATCAGGAGCCGCCGCAGCGACCCGGTGGCTACGGCGGACCGACCTACCAGCAGCACCCCGGCTTCTTCGACGCCGGTCCCACCGAGCACGATCCCTACTTCGACGAGGAACCGCCCAAGCGCAAGCGACGCTTCGGTGGCTGCCTGGCCGTGCTGGTGGCCATGGCCGTGGTCGTCGGCGGGCTCTACTTCGTCGGGGACCGGGCCATCGACTACGTCAAGGACATGGTCGCGCCGCCCGCCGACTATCCCGGACCGGGCACCGATCCGGTCTCCTTCGAGGTGCAGGAGGGTGACTCGGTCTCAGCCGTCGGCCGGAACCTGAAGGAGATCGGCATCGTGGAGTCGGTCGACGCCTTCATCGATGCGGCCAACGCCGAGGGTCTGACCGTCCAGGTCGGCTTCTACCCCCTGAAGAAGCAGATGAAGGCCGCCGACGTCGTCGAGATCCTGGCCAACCCGGACAACATCGACACCATCAACGTCACCATCACCGAGGGATCGCGCGCCAAGGCGATCTACAAGGTGCTCGCGGAGAAGACGAAGAAGAAGCCGGCCGAGTTCAAGAAGGCCGCCGAGGACACCGAGGCGATCGGGCTGCCCGACTACGCCAAGGGCAACGTCGAGGGTTACCTCTTCCCGGCGACGTACGCCTTCCCGCCCGACGCCACGCCGACCGAGATGCTGGCGATGATGGTCGACCGCTGGGAGCAGGCGCTGGGCGACAACGACATCGAGGCGCGCGCCAAGCAGCTGAAGTGCGGTGGCGGCAAGGCCTGCACGGCCGAGCAGATCATGACCGTGGCCTCGCTGGTCGAGGCCGAGGGTCGCGGCGAAGACATGGCCAAGATCGCCCGGGTGATCTACAACCGGCTCGACCCCAAGGTCGATGACGGAGCCACGAACGGCACGCTCGGGATCGACGCGTCGAACGCGTACGGGATCGGGAAGTCCGGCACCACCCAGCTGACCTCGGCCGAGCTGGCCAAGGACACGCCGTACGACACCCGTCGTCGCGCCGGCCTGCCGCCGACGCCGATCGGCTCGCCCGGTGACGCGGCGATCGAGGCAGCGCTCAACCCGGCCAAGGGCAACTGGCTGTTCTACATCACGGTGAACCTGAAGACCGGCGAGACCAAGTTCACCCGTGACTACAGCCAGTTCCAGAGCTGGACCGCGGAGCTGGACGCGTACTGCGCGAAGAACAAGTGTTGACCT
Organism: Nocardioides sp. NPDC057767; assembly: GCF_042798275.1. NCBI lineage: Bacteria > Bacillati > Actinomycetota > Actinomycetes > Propionibacteriales > Nocardioidaceae > Nocardioides > Nocardioides sp. NPDC057767. Next base: position 8,010 of record NZ_JBHVKJ010000053.1, read on the forward strand.
AGACCGGCCGCCCGGCGACGCCGGGCGGCCGTGGGCTGCCGCGGGATCGAGCGTCAGCTGTAGAACTGGTACTTAGCGGAGTAGGTACAGGTCGGGTTGCTCACGGGTATGCAGTCGGCAACTTGCAGGTAGTACGAGGCGTCTTCCGGAATGCTCAGGTTACCTGTGCATGTAGCCGAGGAGGTTGCACCCGTGTCTCTGACCGAAGCAAACGTGGAGCCGTCTGCCCGCTTGATATATGCAACTGCGTAGTGGGTCGACGAGGTGTACAGCGTGCGAGCACAGAGGTTGTCGGTCGCGTCGGTATATGACGCTCTAGCGTTGCCGTGCTGGATGGACTTGTCGTTCAGGATGCCGATGTCGGCATGTGCGGCGGTGCCACCCATGGTTACGATCAGGCCGAGGCGGCAAGCGCCGCCCCAAATGCAAGAACTCGCATGAACTATCCCTTTCCGTGCTGGGCGTGAATCGTGGCATCCCCAAGGGGGTACCCCGTTGCTGTTTCCTGCCTCAGAAGATTGCAAGGAGAAAATCTGAGTGAAGTGCGCTGTCCTGGGTGATCCGATCGGTCACTCGCTCTCGCCGGCTCTCCATCAGGCGGCGTACGCCGAACTGGCGATGTCCGACTGGTCCTACACCTCCACTCGGGTGCAGGCCGGTGGCCTGGCGAAGTACGTCGCCGACCTCGGTGGCGACTGGCCGCCGAGCAGGTGGCGCGGGCTGTCGGTGACGATGCCGCTCAAGCGGGAGGCCTTCGAGCTGGCGAGGTCGGTCTCGCCGCGGGCGCGGCTCGTGGGGGCGGTCAACACACTGGTGCGCTCCTCGCACGGCTGGGTGGGGGACAACACCGACCTGCCCGGCGCGGTCGCGGCGGTCCGGGAACGAGCCGGCGACGGCTTCTCCTGCTCCCACGGTGCGGTCCTGGGCGCCGGCGCCACGGCGGCCTCGACCGGCCTCGCGCTCGCCGAGCTGGGCGCTTCCCGGATCACGCTGCTGGCTCGCAACCCGGGTGCGGCGGGGGAGACGATCGAGATGATCTCCCGTCACCGCAGCAAGCCCGTGGTCTCGGTGCTGCCGCTGGACTCGGCCGTCGACGGTGTCGACGCGGTCGTCTCCACGGTCCCGGCGAAGGCGCAGACGCCCGAGCTGGTCGACCGCTGGGCGTCGACGCCGGTGGTCTTCGACGTCGTCTACGACCCGTGGCCCTCGCCGCTGCTGTCCGTCGCACCCGGTGTGGCCGTCAGCGGTCTGGACCTGCTCGTGCATCAGGCGGTGCTGCAGTTCGAGCTCTTCACGGGCCGGACTGCCCCGCTCGAAGCCATGCGGGCGGCGGGGGAGAAGGCGCTGGGGATCGCGGAGCTGTCACCGGCATGAGTCCTGGGGCGGTCGTGCTGGTGAGTGCGGCCGTCGCCGGTCTGCTCGCTCTCGGGATGCCAGCACTTCTTCGCCGACTCCCCGAACCGGTCGACGACCCGCCTGCGGTCTCCTATGCCACGCTGGCCGGCTGGGCGCCGCTCCTGCCGGTCGCGGTGGCCGTCTCCGCCGCGGTCGCCGGGCTGCTCGCCTGGCAGGTCGATCCGTCGCGGCTGATGGTGGCGCTGGCGCCGCTCACACCGATCTGCGTGCTGCTCGCCTACGTCGACTGGCGCGTCCAGCGGCTGCCGAAGGTGCCGATCCTGGTGGCCACCGCGGTCGGCCTCGCGCTGCTCGGTGCCGAGTGGCTCTGGACGCGCGACGCCGCGACCGCTCTCGGCGCCCTCGCCGGGCTGGTGATCGCCCGCTCGGCGTTCTGGCTGCTGTGGCGGCTCGTGCCGCACGCGATGGGCTTCGGCGACGTACGGCTCGCGGCGCTCGTCGGGCTGGTCCTCGGTCGCCTCGGCTGGGGCCAGCTGGCGATCGGGCTCTGGGCCGGGCTGGCGATCTTCGGTCTGTGGGGCATCGGGCGCGCGGTCGCGCGGCGCTCGCGCACGGCGATGCGCGAACCGTTGGCGTACGGGCCGTTCATGATCTGGGGCATGCTCGTCGGGGTCTTCGCCGTCTCGCTGTGAGCCCGGGTGCACGGGGTTGCGTGGCGGGGATGAAAGACTGACCCCATGTTGCGTTGGCTCACTGCGGGCGAGTCCCATGGTCCGTCCCTGACGGCCGTGATGGAGGGTCTGCCCGCCCACGTCCGGATCACCTCTGACGACATCGCTGATGCCCTGGCGCGGCGCCGGCTCGGCTATGGCCGTGGTGCCCGGATGAAGTTCGAGAAGGACCAGGTGCGGATCACCGGCGGCGTACGCCACGGCGAGTCGCAGGGCGGTCCGGTCGCGATCGAGGTCGGCAACACCGAGTGGCCCAAGTGGGAGACCGTGATGGCCGCCGACCCGGTCGACCCCGACGTGCTGGCCGGGCAGGCCCGCAACGCTCCACTGACCCGGCCGCGGCCCGGCCACGCCGACCTGGTCGGGATGCAGAAGTACGACTTCGACGACGCCCGTCCGATCCTGGAACGCGCCTCGGCCCGTGAGACCGCGGCCCGGGTCGCGCTCGGTGCGGTCGCCTCGGCCTTCCTCGAGCAGGCGCTCGGCGTCCGCCTGGTGTCGCACGTCCTGGAGATCGGCGGTGTCCGTACGCCGGGCCGCGAGGTCCCCTCGCCCGAGGATGTCTCCCGGCTCGACGAGGACCCGGTGCGGGTGCTCGACCCGGACGGCTCCAAGCAGATGGTCGCGCGGATCGACGAGGCCCACAAGGACGGTGACACCCTCGGCGGCGTCGTCGAGGTCGTCGTCCACGGGCTGCCGCCGGGCCTCGGCTCCCACGTGCACTGGGACCGGCGCCTCGATGCGCGCCTGGCCGGTGCGCTGATGGGCATCCAGGCGATCAAGGGCGTCGAGGTCGGCGACGGGTTCGAGCTCGCCGCGACTCCCGGCTCCAAGGCCCACGACGAGATCGTTCCTTCCGCCGCCGGTATCCGCCGCGCCTCCGGGCGCTCGGGCGGCACCGAGGGCGGCATGTCGACCGGCGAGATCCTGCGGGTCCGTGCCGCGATGAAGCCGATCGCGACCGTGCCTCGCGCGCTGCGTACCGTCGACGTGGCCACCGGCGAGGAGGCCGTCGCCCACCACCAGCGCTCCGACGTCTGTGCGGTGCCCGCCGCCGGTGTCGTCGCCGAGGCGATGGTCGCGCTCGTCCTGGCGGAGGCGGCCCTGGAGAAGTTCGGTGGCGACTCCGTCGCCGAGACCAAGCGCAACGCCGAGTCCTACCTCGCGAACCTGAGGTACGTCTGATGCCCGCTGTCGTGCTCGTCGGCCCGATGGGCGCCGGGAAATCGACCGTCGGCGCGCTGCTCGCGACTCGTCTCGGGGTGGCCCTGCGCGACACCGACGAGGACATCGCCGCCGCTGCCGGCAAGAGCGTGCAAGACATCTTCGTCGACGAGGGCGAGGCCCACTTCCGTGCGGTCGAGGCCGAGGCCGTCGCGGCGGCGCTCGCCGAGCACGACGGCGTGGTCTCCCTCGGCGGCGGCGCCGTCCTGGCCGAGCAGACCCAGGTCCTGCTCGAGGAGCACACCGTCGTCTACCTGCGCGTCGGCGTCGCCGACGCGGTCAAACGGGTCGGCCTCGGTTCGGGCCGCCCCATGCTGCTCGGCAACGTACGCGGCCGCATCAAGGCGCTCCTGGAGGAGCGCACGCCGATCTACGAGTCGGTCGCGACGCTGGTCGTCGACACCGACGGCCGCTCGGCCGACGACGTGGCCGACGAGCTGGCCACCGCCCTGACCGCGCTGAACACCACGGAGTAGAAGTGACCGAGCCCGCAAGCACCGTCATCAGGGTCGAGAGCGCCGCGGCGTACGACGTCGTCATCGGCTTCGGTCTCGCCGACCGGATCCAGGGGCTCCTGGGCGACAGCGTCCAGCGGGTGGCGTTCCTCTACGCCGCCGAGCTGGCCGAGTTCGCCGAGCCGGTGCTCGAGGAGCTGCTGAAGCACTACGACGTGCTCGGTCTCGGTCTGCCCAGCGGGGAGGACCAGAAGACAGTCGCGGTGGCCAACGACTGCTGGGAGGCGCTGGGGGAGCGCGGCTTCACCCGCTCCGACGCCGTCGTCACCTTCGGTGGCGGCGCGACCACCGACCTCGGCGGCTGGGTCGCGGCCGGTTGGCTGCGTGGCGTACGAGTCGTGCACGTACCCACCACCGTGCTCGCCATGGTCGACGCCGCGGTAGGCGGGAAGACCGGGGTCAACACCGCCGCCGGGAAGAACCTCGTCGGCGCGTTCCACGAGCCGGCCGGGGTGCTGTGCGACCTCGCCCTGCTGAAGACCCTTCCTCGTGAGGACCTGGTCGCCGGGCTCGGCGAGGTCGTCAAGTGCGGCTTCATCGCCGACCCGGAGATCCTGCGGCTGGTCGAGGAGACCGACGAGATCACCGCTTCCTCGCCCGTTCTCGCCGAGCTGGTCGAGCGCGCGATCCGGGTCAAGGCGCAGGTCGTCGCCGCCGATCTGAAGGAGACCGGCGGCGACGACGGCCACCCCGGCCGCGAGACCCTCAACTACGGCCACACCCTCGCCCACGCGCTCGAGAAGCACTCCGGCTTCTCGATCCGCCACGGTGACGCGGTCGCCGTCGGCTGTGTCTACGCCGCCGAGCTCGCCCGTCTCGCCGGGGTCCTCTCCGACGACGTCGCCGCCCGGCACGCACCGACGTTCGCGAAGGTCGGCCTGCCGACCACCGTCAAGGAGCTCGGTGTCGAGGCCGGCTTCGACGACCTCATCGGCGCAATCCGGGTCGACAAGAAGACCCGCGGCTCCGTCCTCCGCTTCCTCGTCCTCCACGACCTCGCCGCCCCCCGCATCCTCACCGGGCCGACCGAGGAGCAGCTGCGCGAGGCGTACGCGGTCGTCGGGGGCTGACGTCTGGCGTGCTGCTGATGCGGTTCGGTGCGATCTTCTGGGACACTGGACGCATGCACGCAGCGCCTGTCCTGGACTACGCGGCGATCACCCGTGCCTGCGAGCGGTTCGGTGTCGCGCGGCTGCGCATCTTCGGATCGGCGGCCTCCGGGGGATTCGACCCGGAGAGAAGTGACCTGGATTTCTTCGTCGACTTCCTTCCAGAAGTGCAGGATCTGCTCGGCAACTATCTGGCGCTCACCGAGGAGCTCGAGTCGATCGTGGGTCGGAAGGTCGACCTGGTGATGTCTGACGCCGTCGAGAATCCCTACTTTGCCGCCCAGGCATTCCGAAGCGCTCAGGAGATCTATGCAGCCTAAGGCAGCTGCGTTGCTCTGGGATCTGCTCACAGCAACGACGCGGATCCAGGGATTCGTCGCAGGCAAGTCGTGGGACGACTACGCAGCCGACATCCTCCTTCGTTCTGGGTCGAGCGGCAGTTCGAGATCGCCGGCGAGGCGATGAGCGTCCTCCGGAAGGAAGATCCCGAGACTGCCGCTCGGGTGCCTGACGTACACAAGATCGTCGGGATGCGCAACGTCCTGATCCACGGATATGCGGAGGTCAGTGACCTCACCGTCTGGCGAACGGCAACCGGCGATCTTCAGTCGCTGGTCCACGTCGTCGAGGCGCTCTTGGCCGAGGCTGGTCCTCCGGCACCCTGACCTCGAGAGTCAGGCGCCGGACCAGCGGGCGATGTCCTCGTCGGTGACCTCGACGGGACCCTCGATCCGCTGGGTGGCGCGGATGTGGTTGCCGAAGGGGTCGCGGAAGGCGCAGTCGATGCCGTAGGGCTGCTTCGTGGGCTTGTCGGTGAACTCGACGCCCTTGGCGGAGAGTTCCTCGTAGAGCTTCTCGCAGTCGTCGGTGTTGAAGATGACGACCGCGCCCATGGCGCCCTTGGTGACCAGGTCGCGCAGCTGGGCGGCGGTCTCGGCGCTGTGGGCGGGGGAGCGGCCCGGAACCTCGAGCAGCAGCTGGTGGTCGGGGTCGCCGGGGAGGTGCACGGTGAGCCAGCGCATGAAGCCCATGTCGACGTCGCTGCCGACCTCGAGGCCGAGCTTGCCGACGTAGAAGTCGAGCGCCTCGTCCTGGTCGAGCACGTAGATTCCGGTGATGTTGATGTTGGTCAGCATGCGACCAGTCTGCGGCGCTTCGGCACCGGGCGCTTCTCCGAAACTGCTCAGCTCGCCGGCCGCATCCAGGCACGGGCGACGCACCCGGGCACGGCGGGGCTGTGGGCCCTGGCCCGGTAGCCGCTCGGGGAGGTGCCGACGATGTCGCGGAACGTACGGCTGAAGGTGCCGAGGCTGGTGAAGCCGACCGTGAGCGCGACCTCGGTGACCGGCGTCGAGGTGTCTCGCAGCAGCGCCATGGACCGCTCGATCCGGCGGCGCTGCAGGTAGCGGTGGGGCGTCTCCCCGAAGACGGCCTTGAACCGCCGGCTGAAGTGGGCCGGTGACACGTGCGCGACGGACGCGATCGCCGGGACGTCGAGCGGCTCGGCGTAGCGACGGTCCATCGCGTCGCGTGCCCGCAGCAGGCGACGGTTCTCGTCCTCGCGCGGCGTCATGTGCCCGAGCGTATGCCGAGTCGGCTCGTCTTGACGAGCCGACTCGGCAGGGCTTCTAGCGGGTCACAGACCCATGTCCTTGGCGATGATCAGCTTCATGACCTCAGAGGTGCCGCCGTAGATGCGGTTGACGCGGTTGTCGGCGTAGAGGCGGGCGATGGGGTACTCGTTCATGTAGCCGTAGCCGCCGTGGAGCTGGAGGCAGCGGTCGATGACGCGGTGGGCGACCTCGGTGCAGAACAGCTTGGCCGAGGCGGCCTCGGCGGCGGTCAGCGTGCCGGCATCCTCGGCCTCGATCGCACGGTCGACCACGGCCTCGGCGGCGTCGACCTCGGCCTTGCACGCGGCCAGCTCGAACTTGGTGTTCTGGAAGGAGGCGACGGCGGTGCCGAAGACCTTGCGGTCGTGGACGTACGCCTTGGCGAACTCGACGGCGGCCGCGGCCTGGGCGTAGGCGCCGACGGCGATGCCGAGACGCTCGACAGGGAGGTTCTGGCCGAGGTAGGAGAAGCCCTTGCCGACCTCGCCGAGGACGTCCTCGACCGGGACCTGGACGTCGGTGAAGGAGAGCTCGGCGGTGTCGGAGACCTTCAGGCCGAGCTTGTCGAGCTTGCGGCCGACCTCGTAGCCCGGCAGCGAGGTGTCGACGGCGAGGAGCGTGATCCCGCCGCGGCGGTCCTCGGGGGTGGCCGGCGCGGTGCGGGCGCAGACGATCACCCGGTCGGCGTTGACGCCGCCGGTGATGAAGGTCTTGGCGCCGTTGAGGACATAGTGCTTGCCGTCCTCGGTGAGCTTGGCGTTGGTGGTCATCCCGGCCAGGTCCGAGCCGGTGCCCGGCTCGGTCATCGCGATCGCCCACATCTCCTCGCCGGAGACGAAGCCGGGCATCCAGCGCTCCATCTGCTCCTTCGTGCCGAGCTTGAGGAGGTAGGGCAGGCAGAGGCCGACGTGGGTGCTCGAGCCGCCGAAGGAGACACCGGCGCGGGCGAGCTCCTCGGTGATGACGGCGGAGTACTTGAACGACTCGATCCCGGCACCACCGTACTCCTCGGGCACCTGGATGCCCCACACGCCGAGCTCGCCGAGCTTGAGGTAGAAGTCGTGGGGGACGATCCCGGCCTCGTACCACTCGTCGTAGACGGGGGTGACCTCCTTCTCGATGAACGAGCGGATGGTCTCGCGGAAGGACTGGTGGTCCTCGGTGTAGATGGTGCGGCGCACGGTGCTTACTCCTCGGGGTGCATTCTTCTCGGGGTCGAAACGGAAGTTCAGGGGCGGGCGCCGACGGCGCGCAGCGCGAGGTCGGCGTAGAAGTCGGCGAGGGCCTCGGGCGTCCAGGAGCCGTCGTCGCGGTACCACCGGGCCAGGTCGATGCCGAGCGAGAGCAGGGCGGTGGCCGCCTTGGCGGGGTCGGGCGTGTCGAAGTCGCCGCTGCGTACGCCTTCCTCGACGACCTCGCGCATGACGGTGTCGATGGCGCGGCGCAGGCCCGCGATCTCCCGGAAGTGCTCCTCGGTCAGCGCGGCGAGCTCGTAGTTGATGACCCTGGCCGTCGTGTGGGAGCGGGCGTGGAAGAGGACGTAGGTGCGTACGGCGGCGGCGACCCGATCCGCGGGGGTGCCGTCGGCGCGGGTCGCCTCGGTGACCGCCTCGAGGATGACCTCGTGGCCACGCACCGCGATCGCGTGCAGAAGCTCCTCCTTGGAGCGGTGGTGGACGTAGACCGCCGCCGGGCTCAGTCCGGCCGCCGTGGCGATGTCACGGGTGCTGGTGCCGTGGAACCCCTTCGCCGAGAAGGCCTGGACCGCCGCGTCGAGCAGGCGGGCGCGGCTGCGGTCGCCGCGGGCCTGCGTGCTGGTGCGTACGTCGCTCATGCCATCAGTCTGGCATAAAGGTAAGTGAGCGCTTAGATTCGGCTCGGGAAATCAATGCGAGGATGTTGCTCGTGAGCAATGCTTTGAAGCAAGTCCTGGTCCTCAACGGCCCCAATCTCGGACGTCTCGGGAAGCGTCAGCCCGAGATCTACGGGCACACCACCCACGACGAGCTCGCCGCGATGTGCGTCGACTGGGGTCACGCGCTCGGCTTCGCCGTGGACGTACGTCAGACCAACCATGAGGGCGACATGGTCGACTGGCTCAACGCCGCCGCTGACAAGGACATCCCGGTCGTGCTCAACGCCGCCGCCTGGACCCACTACTCCTACGCCATCTACGACGCCTGTGCGCAGCTGACCGCACCGCTGGTCGAGGTGCACATCTCCGAGCCTCTGGAGCGGCCCGAGGTCTTCCGGCACACCAGCGTCGTCACCCCCCATGCGACCGCGGTCGTGGCGGGCAAGGGCATCGACGGCTACCGCGAGGCCCTCGAGGTCGTCGCCGGGAAACTCGGGCCGGCATGACGGATTGGGTCGGCGTACGTCTCGTTGACTAGGATTCTCTGTGGCCCTAGGGCCCTGCGAACATTGACAACGATGCCTGCGATGCTGCAGGACGACAGAGACGAAGGCTGACGGACGGTTATGGCGACGACGAACGACCTCAAGAACGGCATGGTGCTGAAGATCGAGGGCCAGCTCTGGCAGGTGGTCGAGTTCCAGCACGTGAAGCCCGGTAAGGGTCCGGCCTTCGTCCGCACCAAGCTGAAGAACGTCGAGTCGGGCAAGAACGTCGACAAGACCTTCAACGCCGGCACCAAGGTCGAGACCGCCACGGTCGACCGCCGCACGTTCCAGTACCTCTACAACGACGGCTCCAACTTCGTCTTCATGGACGTCGCCGACTTCGACCAGGTCGAGGTGGGCCCGGAGATCGTCGGCGACGGTGCCGGCTTCCTCCTGGAGAACCAGGAGGTCATCCTGGCCACCAACGAGGGTCGCGTGCTCTTCGTCGAGCTGCCGCCGTCCGTCGAGCTCGTGATCTCCTACACCGAGCCCGGCGTCATGGGTGACTCGGCCACCGGCCGCACCAAGCCCGCCACCCTGGAGACCGGCGCCGAGATCCAGGTGCCGCTCTTCATCGAGCAGGGCGAGAAGATCAAGGTCGACACCCGCGAGGGCGGTTCCTACCTCTCCCGCGTCAAGGGCTGACCTGTGGCTCACGTCGCCACCGCCCGCACCAAGGCCCGCAAGCGGGCTCTCGACCTGCTCTTCGCCGCGGAGGCCCGCGGTCTCTCCGCCGGTGATCTGCTCGACCAGCAGATCCGGGAGGGCGAGGTGCCCAACAACCCGTTCACGGTCAAGATCGTCCGGGGCGTGGTCGCCGAGGCCGAGCGGATCGATGCCCTGATCGCCGCGTTCGCGAAGGACTGGACGCTGGCTCGGATGCCCGCGGTCGACCGCAACGTCCTCCGTATCGGCGTCTGGGAGCTCCTCGACGGCGATGTCGCCTCCGAGGTCGCGATCAGCGAGGCGACCGCGCTGGTGACCGAGCTGTCCACCGACGACTCGCCGTCGTTCGTCAACGGAGTGCTCGCCGCGGTCGCGAAGGACCTCGCCAAGGCCTGATCAGCACGTGACGTACGCCTGCCCCGGACCGTTCCGGGCAGGCGTCATGTCATTTCGGGGTGCGGCACGACGCGTGTGTTTTCCGGTTATCGACGATTGCTTCGGTCGGGACCGTATGTTTGGACCCAAGGCTGAGATGGAGGCCGTAACCCAGCACCCGTATTCGGAGAGCGCATGACGCAGGAGAACAACCCCTACGACGAGCCGGACTCGCGCACCCGGCCGGCCGGAACACCCTCGCACTGGGTGACCCCGCCTCCGCCGGGCTCGGCGGGACAGCCGCTCCAGCCCGCGAGGCCGGCCCAGCCCTATCCTCAGCCCGACCCGAGTCAGGAGGCGACTCGCATCACCAACCCACAGGTCACCACCAACCCCGCCCCGCCGGCGCCCGCGCCGGCGGCTGCGGTCGCGCCGCCGCCCCCGGCGGTCCACGGCCAGGAGGTCCCCAGCGCGACCGACTTCCTCGACCGGCGCGCCGAGTCGGCCGGGTTCGGCCCCGCGACCTGGGGCTGGCGAGGCGCGATCCGCAAGATGTCCGGCGGGCTGATCAGCCCGAAGATGGGCGCCGCTGAGGTCGCCTACGAGCAGGACCGGGCGATGATCCAGCGCGACTTCGACGGTCCGCGCACCATCGTCTTCATCAACCCCAAGGGCGGCGCCGCCAAGACCACCGGCGTGCTCGCCGCGGGCTACACCTTCGGCACCGTACGCGGCGGGGGGATCGTGGCCTGGGACAACAACGAGACCCGGGGCACCCTCGGTATCCGCGGCATGCGCAGCACCCACCGCAACACCACCCGTGAGCTGCTCGACAACCTGGCCGCGTTCAACAACGTCTACCAGTCCCGCATCGGTGACCTCGGTGCCTTCGTACGCTCCCAGGGTGACGCCCATTTCGACGTGCTCGCCTCCGACGAGCGCCCCGACGTCACCGGCCAGATCCATGCCGACGACTTCGCGCAGGTGCATCAGCTGCTGGAGCGCTTCTACAAGGTCATCCTGGTCGACACCGGCAACAACATGCGCGCCGAGAACTGGCTGGCCGCGGCCGACACCGCCGACCTGCTGGTGGTGACCTCGACGGTGCGTGAGGACACCGGCTACAGCGGCCTGTGGATGCTCGACGCGCTCCAGGAGTCCGGCTACGCCGACCTGAAGCTGAAGACGATCACGGTGCTCTCCGACCCGTCCCCGAAGGTCGACAACAACCTGGCTCGCGACCTCACCGAGGTCTACCAGCAGCGCACCCGCGGGGTCTACCGGGTCCCGTTCGACCCGGTGCTCGTGGCGGGCTCCACGGTGCAGTACTCCCAGCTCTCGGAGGAGACCAGGATGTCGTGGCTGAAGGCCTGCGCCGGGATGGCGCACGCGTTGTAGACCCCGGCCGCTAACGTCGGAGTCATGCGTGCTGTCGTCTACTCCGAGAACGGTCCCTCCTCCGCCATGCGTCTGACCGAGCGCCCGGTGCCGAAGCCCGGCCCGGGCGAGGTCCTGGTCAGGCTGGTGCGAGCGGGGGTCAACCCCACCGACTGGAAGGTACGTGCCGGCGTCAGTGCGACCCTCGCGACCCCCGAGGCGACGCCGGGCCAGGATGGCGCCGGCGTGGTCGAGGAGATCGGCGAGGGGGTGAGCACCCACATCGTCGGTCAGCCGGTCTGGCTTTACATGGTCCAGCACGGCCAGGCCTGGGGGACCGCGGCGGAGTACGTCACCGTCCCGGCCCACAAGGCCGTCGAGCTGCCCCTCGGAGCCTCCTACGACCTCGGCGCATCGCTCGGAGTCCCGGCGATGACCGCCCATCGGGCGCTCACCTGCGGGAAGGTCGAGCGGGTGGCCCCGGGATCGTTCGACGGCCTCACCATCCTGGTTCACGGTGGTGCCGGAGCGGTCGGCAACGCCGCGATCCAGTTGGCCGTGTGGGCGGGCGCGACGGTGATCACCACGGTCAGCTCCACCGAGAAGGCGGCGCTGGCGAAGGCCGCCGGGGCGCACCACATCGTGAACTACCGCGAGGGCGACCCGGCCGCCGAGATCCGCGAGATCGCGCCGGACGGCGTCGACCAGATCGTCGAGGTCGCACCGGCGGACAACAACGACCTGGACCGCGCCGTCATCGCCAAACGCGGCACGATCGCGATCTACGCCAACAACGGCGGGGACGAGCTCACCATGCCGCTGCGCGCGACCTTCTCGCTCAACCTCCGCTACCAGTTCATCCAGCTCTACGGCATCGAACCGGAGCAGATCCAGGCCGCGGCCGACGATGTCACCGCCGCCGTGGCGGCGGGGGCTCTGCGTGTGGGTCAGGAGGCCGGCGTACCTCTGCACCACTACCGGCTCGAGGAGACCGCTGCCGCCCACGACGCGGTCGAGGCGGGAGCGATCGGGAAAGTGTTGATCGACCTGGAGTGAGGATAAGGTTGGCCCGATCCTTTAACGAGCCGTCCCGTGAGGCGGAGAAGGAGACCACAACCTTGTCTGATGTTGTCCCCGTGCCCGCGACCGATGGTCGCGTCGTGCTCGACTCCCGTGACATCTCCCGGGCGCTGACCCGGATCTCCCACGAGATCCTGGAGCGCAACCGCGACGCCGAGGACCTGGTGCTGCTCGGCCTGCACACCCGCGGGGTGCCGCTGGCCAAGCGGATCGCCGCGCGGATCGAGGCCGCCGAGGGGCATCCGGTCGCCCATGGTGCGCTCGACGTGACGATGTACCGCGACGACCTGCGCACCCACCCGACCCGGGCGCCGCACCACACCGAGATCCCGCCCGGCGGCATCGACGGGAAGACCGTGGTGCTGGTCGACGACGTGCTCTTCTCGGGGCGCACCGTCCGCGCCGCGCTCGACGCGCTGGCCGACTACGGCCGTCCCGCCGTCGTACGTCTGGCGGTTCTCGTCGACCGCGGCCATCGGCAGCTGCCGATCCGGGCCGACCACGTCGGCAAGAACCTTCCGACGGCGCGTTCCGAGCGGGTCGGGCTGCGCCTGGAGGAGACCGACGGGATCGACGAGGTACGCATCGTGGAGCTGGAAGGAGTGCCGGCATGACGCGCCATCTGCTGTCCATCGACGACGTGAGTGCCGAGGAGATCCAGCAGCTCTTCGCGACCGCCGCCGAGATGCACGACGTCCAGAAGCGTGAGGTCAAGAAGCTCCCGGCGCTGCGCGGGCGCACCGTGATCAACCTCTTCTTCGAGGACTCGACCCGCACCCGGTCCTCCTTCGAGATCGCCGGGAAGTGGCTCTCGGCCGACGTCATCAACCTGTCGGCGAAGGGCTCCTCGGCCTCGAAGGGCGAGTCGCTGCGCGACACCGTGCTGACCGTGACCGCGATGGGCGTCGACGGCCTGGTGATGCGTCACTCGGCCTCCGGTGCGGCCCACCAGGTCGCCGGCTGGCTCGACATCCCCGTGATCAATGCCGGCGACGGGATGCACGAGCACCCGACCCAGGCCCTGCTCGACGGCTACACGCTGCAGCGTCAGCTCGGCGGACCCGGCTCGCTGGCGGGCAAGCGGATCGCGATCGTCGGCGACCTGACCCACTCCCGGGTGTTCCGGTCCAACGTGAAGTCCCTGAGCAAGCTCGGCGCCTCCGTCGTCGCGGTCGCGCCGCCCACGCTGATGCCGTCCGGTGTCGGCGAGTGGGCCAAGGCCGACGGCTTCGCGACCTCCTACTCGCTGGACGACGTGCTGCCCGAGGTCGACGCGGTGATGATGCTGCGCGTCCAGCGGGAGCGGATGAGCGGCGGCTACTTCCCGACCTCGCGCGAATACACCGTGGGCTACGGGCTCACCCGGCAGCGGCTCGGGATGCTGCGCGAGGGCGTCCCGATCCTGCACCCGGGCCCGATGAACCGTGGCCTGGAGATCTCTCCCGAGGCCGCCGACGCCGCCTCCTCGCGGATCCTCGACCAGGTCTCGGCCGGCGTCGCGATCCGGATGTCCGTCCTCTACCACCTGCTTGCCGGCGAGGAGTCCGCATGAGTCTGTTGATCAAGGGAGCCTCGGTCCTCGGGGCCGAGCCGACCGATGTGTACGTCGAGGAGGGAGTGATCCGGGAGATCGGCACCGTCTCCGCCGCCGCGGACGAGATCGTCGACGCCTCCGGCCTCGTCCTCCTCCCGGGCCTGGTCGACCTGCACACCCATCTGCGCCAGCCGGGCCGCGAGGACGCCGAGACGGTCGCCTCGGGCGCGGCCGCGGCCGCTGCCGGCGGCTACACCGCCGTGCTCGCGATGGCCAACACCTCCCCGGTCACCGACACCGCCGAGGCCGCGGTCTCGGTGTGGGAGCTCGGCCGCGAGGCGGGCCTCGCCGACGTGTTCCCGGTCGGCGCGGTGACGAAGGGCCTGGGCGGCGAGGAGCTGGCCGAGCTTGCGCTGATGAACCGGTCGCGTGCCGGGGTCACGGTCTTCTCCGACGATGGTCGCTGTGTCTCCGACCCGCGGGTGATGCGGCGTGCGCTGGAGTACGTCAAGGCGTTCGGCGGCGTGATCTCCCAACACTCCCAGGACCCTTCGCTGGCCCCCTACGGCTCGGCCTGCTGCCACGAGGGCGAGCTCTCCGGACGACTGGGTCTGCCCGGCTGGCCGGGTGTCGCCGAGGAGGTCATCGTCGCCCGTGACGTGATGCTCGCCCGCCACACCGGATCGCGCGTCCACGTCGCCCACGCCTCCACCGCCGGCACCGTCGAGGTGCTGCGCTGGGCGAAGGCCCAGGCCGAGAAGGACGGCAGCTGGGCGGTCACCGCGGAGGTCACCCCGCACCACCTGCTGCTCACCACCGACCTGCTCTCCGGCTACGACCCGACCTTCAAGGTCAACCCGCCGCTGCGCCCCGCCGAGGACGTCGAGGCCCTGCGCTCGGCACTGGCCGACGGCACCATCGACGCCGTCGCCACCGATCACGCCCCGCACGCGCGCCAGGACAAGGAGCACGCCTTCGTCGATGCCGCCTTCGGCATGCTCGGGCTCGAGGAGGCGCTCTCGGTCGTCTCGACCGTCATGGTCTCCTCCGGGCTGCTGGACTGGGCCGGCGTCGCCCGGGTCATGTCCACGACCCCGGCCCGGATCGCCGGGCTCGAGGGCCACGGCCGCCCGGTCGCGGTCGGCGAGCCGGCCAACCTGACCCTGGTCGACCCGGCCGCGACCTACGTCGTGGATCGCGACCGCTCGCTCTCGCTCTCCCGCAACAACCCCTGGCACGACCGCAAGCTCACCGGCCAGGTGGTCGGTACGTGGCTGCGTGGCGCACGCACCTTCGGCTGAGGGCGGGGCATTTCCCCGCCATGGTGGGGAAATGCGGGGACTGAGCTCCTTCCTGGACGGCACTTTCCCGCCATGGCGGGAAAGTGCCGCCGGACGGCTTGGCCACGCAGTGGGTAGGGTCCGCCGTCATGAGTGACGTCTTCTCCGACAGGCTCGCGCAGTGGCGCGCCTACACGGCAACCCCGTGGGGCCGGATCCGCTACACCGTGGTCGAGGAGATCCTGCGACGCCAGTGCGCGGAGCTGGGGGAGGGGCTCCGGATCCTGGACGTCGGTGGTGGCGACGGGATGGACGCGCTGCCGCTGGCCCTGGCCGGGCACGAGGTCACCATCCTCGACCCGTCCGAGTCGTGGCTGGCCGAGGCGAAGCGTCGGGCGGCGGAGGCCGGTGCCTCGCTCACCACGCTCGTCGGTGGCGTCGACGATCTCCCGGATGGGGAGTGGGACCTGGTGCTGTGCCACTTCGTGCTCCAGTACCGACCGGCCGACGCCGGAGACGTACGCCGCCTGGCGGCCGCCCTCCGCCCCGGCGGCCGGCTCTCGGTGATGGTCCCCAACCCGGCGAGCATGGTGCTGCGGCAGCTGGTCACGGGCGGTCCTGATGCCGCGCTGACCGAGCTGCGCGCGGACACCAAGCGCACCGTGACCTTCGACCATGACGTACGGAAGGTGGCGATGGGCGACCTCGAGGCCGAGCTCGCCGCCGCCGGCCTGCGGCTCACCGGTCGCTTCGGCACCAGGATCGCCAACGACCTCCTCACCGACGACGCCGCCAAGCACGATGCCGCCTACTTCGGCCGCCTCCTCGTGCTGGAGCGCGCGCTGTGCGACCAGGAGCCGTTCGTACGTATCGCCGGGATGTACCAGCTCGTCGCTGAACGCCCGGCCTGACCCGCGATGGGGCTATCCTCGTCGTCGCACCATCCGTACGTCGATGGCTCGGCGCCGCCGCTGAAGGGCGCCACTACTCATGATCATGTCGGGAGCCACCACCACGCGTCGATGAGCGGCGCGAAGACCAAGCCCCGCGAGCTGCGGGCCAAGCGGCGACCTGGTCGCCACTCGTGCTGGGATCACCTTGTCATCGCGCCGCTCTGGGTCGCGTACGACGCGAACCTCGGCACCCTGCTGCGGACGTGCGACGCGATCGGGGCGTGTCTGGCCGTGCCACGCACCAAGCACTATCTCGACGCGCTGCAGGTCGGTGACACGCTTCGCGGCCGGCGGCCGTGCGTCCACTGGGTGACGCCGAGCAAGGAGAGGTGGATCGCGAAGCAGCGCGATGCCGGCAGACGGATCGTCGCCGTCGAGCTCGCAGACGGGGCGACGCCGCTCACCCGGCTGGCGCCGGCACGGGAGTCGACGGTGCTCCTGCTCGGCCACGAGCATCACGGAGTGCCCGATGACATCCTCGCCGAGGTCGACGAGTGCGTCGAGATCCCGATGGTCGGCTGGGGAGCGAGCCTGAACGTCGCGGTCGCGGGGAGCCTGGTCGCCTACCGGCTGGCCGGGCTGTCATGACGGCGCCGCGAACGGGGTTAGGCTCGACAGCGTGGATAACCTCGAGCGCGTCTACAAGATGCCCTTCGGCTCCGTCTACCCGCACTACGTGACGAAGGTGGAGAAGAAGGGTCGCACCACGGCGGAGCTGCACCAGGTGATCACCTGGCTGACCGGGTTCGACGACGAGGCGATCGCGAAGCACATCGAGGCGGAGACGAGCTTCGAGGAGTTCTTCGCGGCCGCCGACCTCAACCCGAGCTCGGACCTGATCACCGGCGTCGTCTGCGGGGTCCGGGTCCAGGACATCGAGGACCCGGTGATGCGCCAGGTGCGCTACCTCGACAAGCTCGTCGACGAGCTGGCCAAGGGCAAGGCGATGGAGAAGATCCTGCGCGCGTAGCCGTGTTCGGTCAATCGGTTGGACGGCGCAGCCGTCCGCCGCGTACTCTTTACTCATCATGAAGATCTCGCGCTGACCTCCGACCCGCGGCCGCGGCACCTGCCCGGCGGGTCGTCCTCGAACCCGAAGGCCAGCGCTCTCATGTCTAGCAACCCTGTTGTCGTCCGCGACCTCTCCGTCTCCTTTCGCAGCGGCTCCGTTCTCGCCGGGATCGACCTCACCGTCTCCCCGGGCGAGCGGATTGCGCTCGTGGGGGAGAACGGGGCCGGCAAGTCCACACTGCTTCGCGCTATCGCACGCCGGCTTCCCGCCAGCGCCCAACGCACAGGCACGCTCGAGATGCCGGACGACCTCGTCTGGCTGCCGCAGGAGCCACCGTTCCGCGATTCCGCGAGCATCGAGGACGTACTCGCGACCACCCTGCGCCCTCTACGTGAAGCCGTCGCGACGGTCGAGACGCTCGCCGACCGGCTCGACGACCCCGAGGTCGCCGAGACGTACGCGCGCGCCCTCGACTTCGCCGTCGCCCATGACGCGTGGGACGCCGACCGTCGGGCCGTCGTTGCCGCGGAGCGGCTCGGTCTGAGCGGGCTGGACCGCGATCGTCCGATCAGCACGCTCTCGGGCGGGCAGCGGACTCGGCTGGCGCTGGCGACCGCGATCACCCGCCGGCCGGACGCGCTGCTGCTCGACGAGCCGACCAACCACCTCGACGACGAGGCGGTCACGGTGCTGGGGGAGTTTCTGCGCGATCTGCCCGGCGTCGTCCTAATGGCCTCCCACGACCGGGTCTTCCTCGACGAGGTCGCCACCGGGCTCTTCGACCTCGATCCGACGGCCTTCGGCACCGACGGTGCCGGTGGCCGGCTCTTCGGCGGTGGCTGGAGCGCCTACGAGGAGGCCCGGAAGGCCGCGCGCGAGCGGTGGGAGCAGACCTACGCCGAGCAGCAGGAGGAGCTCAAGCGTCTGCGTACCGCGACCAAGATCGGCAACGACGCGATCGCCCACAACCGTGGCCCGACCGACAACGACAAGTTCATCTACAAGTTCAAGGGCAGCAATGTCGAGCGCACCGTCGCCCGCCGCAAGAAGGACGCCAACCGGCGGCTGGAGGAGGCCGAGGAGGCACAGGTACGCAAGCCGCCTCCGCCCCTGCGGCTGAACGCCGCGTTGTCGGCCGCCGGGACGAGCGGACGGATGGTCGTCGTACGCGACCTGGTGGTCGAGGAGCGGGTCAGCCTCCCGGTCCTCGACATCACGGCGGGGGAGCACCTGCTGATCACCGGGCCCAACGGCAGCGGCAAGTCCACGCTGCTCGGGGTGATCTCCGGCCGGGCGAAGCCCACCTCGGGTGAGGTCCAGGTCAGTGCCCGGCACGTCGAGGAGCTCACCCAGGACCCGCAGTTCGGGGACCTGCGGCGCAAGGTCGCCGACGTCTACCGCGAGTCGGTGGGGGAGGTCCTGGCGACGGAGGTGCCGCTGCGCGACCTCGGCCTGGTCCACCCGCGCGACCTCAACCGGCCCGTCGGTGCGCTGAGCGTCGGGCAGCGTCGCCGGCTGGACCTGGCGATCGCGATCGCTACCGGTCCGGACCTCTTGCTCCTCGACGAGCCGACCAACCACATCTCGCTCACCCTGGCAGGTGAGCTGGAGGAGGCGATCGGTGTCGCAGCGGGCACCATCGTCGTCGCCTCCCACGACCGTTGGCTGCGCCGACGCTGGGCCGGCCCGGAGCACCGCCTCGTGCCCTGAACGGGGCGCTGACGGGCCACTTACGAGCGAAGCCCTGTGGATGAGCAGCGTTATCCACAGGGCTTCGGATCGTCGTTGTCCTCGTCGGCGGCCCGTGGTGCCGTAGACCCATGACCGACAAGAACCCGTACGCTCCCGTCCTCCGCACCCAGGCCGACGTCGAGGCCGCCTGGCGACATCTGATCAACCCGCTCGGATGGCCAGAGCCACGGCTGTGGTTCATGTTGGTCGATCCTGACGGGGTCCCGTTCCCGCAGCTGTGCCAGATCGAGGGGCTGCCGGTGGAGATCGCCGGTGACGGTGCCGCCAACCTCGCCACGATGCTGCATGACCTGATCGATGCGCACGGCTTCGACAGGGTCGCGCTCCTGCTGTGCCGACCGGGCGGCGGCCCACCGAACCGCTCAGACCGGAAGAACGCCGCCGAGCTCTACGACGCGTGTGTCGTGGCGGGGGTGCCGCTCGATGTCGTCCACCTCGCGACCGACCACGACTTCTGGCCGATCCCGCAGGACGCGCTCGGGGAGGTCAGAACTCCAGCGTGACCTTCGTGTCGCCGAGGTCGCGCTCGACGATCCGGTCGAACTCGGCCGCCGCGGCCTCCCGCTCGACCAGGTCCCGCAGCGCGTGGTCGATCGCAGCCTGGTTGGTCGTCGTGCCGGCGATCTTCCTCGCCTCGGCCAACAGCTCCTCGTCGATGCTGATCGACGTCTCGGTCATTGCGTACCCCCGCACGTAATCGTGATGAAACATCGAAACGCTAGCGGCGCGCACCATGTAACGCAATGACCTGCGACAACCGTCACATCGTGTCGCACTCAACCGCTTCCGGGCGGAGACGTGGTGTCGGTCGTCACCTCTAGGGTGCTCGACCATGAGCCCGGAGGACCGACTGCTGACCGACATCGCGATCATGGTGGACTCGATCGAGCCGCTGGACGCCGTGGAGAGCGGCCACATCGCCGACGCGTCGGCCTGGTTGCACGCGACCGACGACGTCTTCCGGCGCAGCACCGCTCCCACCGAGCCGGCCAAGCACCTGGTCTCCTACTTCCTCCTCGTCGACCCGGTCAGCGGCCACGTGCTGCTGGGCGACCACCGCAAGTCGGGCCTCTGGCTGCCTTCCGGCGGCCACGTCGAGCCCGGCGAGAACCCCGCCGAGACCGTGCGCCGCGAGTGCGTCGGGGAGCTCGGCGTCGAGGCTGCGTTCCATCCCGCTCTCGGCCCACGCCCTCTCCTGGTCACCATCACCAACACCCGACCTGACCGGCCCGACGTGCACACCGACGTCAGCCTCTGGTTCGTCCTCGCTCATGACCGCAACCAGCCACTGCGGCCCGACGAGCGGGAGTACGCCGCCGTGCGCTGGTGGGCGCCCTCGGATGTCCGGGCCGCCGACCCCGCGGCGTTCGACCCGCACATGGGCCGGATGCTCGACAAGCTGGAGACTCTCGGAGCCTGAGCCTCACTCCGGACTGCTCAACTCCTGCTGCAGTCGCTCAACGCTGGGCAGGCTGGCTTGCAGCTGATACTCAGCGATGCCGAGAGGTTGGGTCGCACCGCGCAGGGAGTACTCCGCGACGACCTGGTTGCGGCTCTGGCACAACAGGATCCCGATCGTCGGGGCATCGTCGGCATGCGCCATCTCCCCGTCGACCGCCGCCAGGTAGAAGTTCAGCTGTCCGAGATGCTCGGGTTTGAACTTCCCGGCCTTGAGCTCGATGACGACGTAACAGCGCAGACTGAGGTGGTAGAAGAGCAGGTCGATGAAGAAGTCCTCGCCGCCGACCTCGAGAGGCACCTGGCGCCCGACGTACGCGAATCCCACGCCGAGCTCGACGAGGAACTGGGTGACGTGGTCGACGAGCGCCTGTTCGATGACCCGTTCGCGCGCCTCGTCGCCGACACCGAGGAATTCGAAGTTGTACGGGTCCTTGACGATCTCGCGGGCGAGATCGGAGGTCTCGGGCGGGAGGGTCCGTTCGAAGTTACTGATCGCTCGACCAGATCGCTCCAGCGTGCGGGCTTCGATCCGGAGCACCAGTACGTTGCGCGACCAGCCATGCTCGACTGCGGCGCGGGCGTATCCGAGGCGATCCTCAGGGGTGTCGAGCTTCTCGAGCAGGGCGATCTGGTGATACCAGGGCAATTGTGCAAGCGGTGCTTGCACAATTGCCGACGCGGGCCAGCATGCGGCGAAAGCCCGCATGTATCTGAGGTTCCGGGATGAGAGCCCGGTCATGTCGGGAAACTCCGATCGCAGATCCTGCGCGACTTGGTCGATCACCTTCGCACCCCAGCCCTGAGCGGACTGGCGGTCGACGATCTGGTTGCCGATGTGCCAGTAGAGCTGGATGAGCTCGGTGTTGACGGCGAGCGCGGCACGCTGGCGGGCACTGCGGATCTGGGTCTTGAGGTCACCAAGCCATTCGATGTAACCCTCGGGCAGCACAGAGGCGCCTATGGCGCTATTACTCACCCTCGCGACTGGCGGCTCCTTCTCGCAGACCTGGCTGGCCCGGTACTTCGGAGTGATCGCCTGAGTTGCCTCGATCAGATCATCCGCTCGAGCTCGGGTCCAGCAGGCACGCCGGAGCCCCGATCCTGGTCGCCACGGTCACAAGATCGGGCGAGCGTGCGGAACACCGGTGAGTCGCGCATCGGACACATGCCAGGATGGAGGCGAGAAGGACCGATGTGGGTCCGTGAACGCAAGGGTTAGAGATGACGGACGCAGCGTGGTACCCGGACCCGACCGGACAGGCCGAGCTTCGCTACTACGACGGGAGCCAGTGGACCGAGCACGTGTCCACGGGCGGGCAGCAGTCGACGGCGCCCCTGACGCCGCCTCAGGCCACCGTGGAGCAGGAGGCTCCGACGCAGGTCGGGTCGGCGCAGGCCGTGCAGGCGGCGTACGGCGACCACGCCCAGGCGCAGCAGGCCCAGTACGGGCAGCAGCCCGCCCAGGCCCAGCAGCCCGCGGGCGACGCGTTCGCGGGGATCTCCGGTGACCTGATCGACGGTCGCTTCTCCGAGATCGAGGGCAACGGCGCGGTGCTGCAGAACAAGAAGCTCCTGCGCGTACGCGTCGGCGAGCCGTTCCAGGCGCGCCAGGGCTCGATGGTGGCCTACCAGGGCAACGTGCAGTTCAAGTACCAGGGCGGCGGCGTCGGCAAGTTCCTCAAGAAGGCCGTCACCGGTGAGGGTCTCAGCCTGATGGGTGTCGAGGGCCAGGGCGACGTCTTCCTGGCCGACGCGGCCAAGGAGGTCCACATCCTCCAGCTGAACAACTCGGGCATCTCGATCAACGGCGACCACGTGCTCGCCTTCTCCAACAGCCTGCAGTGGAACATCGAGCGGGTCCAGGGCGCCGGCATGCTCACCGGCGGCCTCT
The DNA here is from genome assembly GCF_042798275.1 of Nocardioides sp. NPDC057767. Taxonomy (NCBI): domain Bacteria; kingdom Bacillati; phylum Actinomycetota; class Actinomycetes; order Propionibacteriales; family Nocardioidaceae; genus Nocardioides; species Nocardioides sp. NPDC057767. Next base: position 30,342 of record NZ_JBHVKJ010000053.1, read on the forward strand.
TCAACACGACCCTGCGCGGCACCGGCTGGGTCGCGGTCACCACCGAGGGCGATCCGGTGGTTCTGAACGCGGGCGAGGCCCCCACCTTCACCGACACCAACGCCGTCGTCGGCTGGTCCCTCGGCCTGCAGACCAGCCTGCAGAAGTCGTTCACCGCCGGCGCGCTCATCGGCCGCGGCAGCGGCGAGGCGTTCCAGGTCGCGTTCCACGGTGCCGGCTTCGTGATCGTGCAGCCGTCCGAGGGCGCGGTCGTCCCGCCCCACTCGCACAGCTGAGCCCGATCAAGCCGGCCGACTGCCGCGTACGTCACATGCTGGCGTACGCGGCGGACGCCAACTGCCGTCAACCGGCATCTGCTTGATACTGTCACCAGCAAGTTGACCGACATCCTTTAAGCACCGTCCTGTGAGGCGGAGAAGGAGGTACGGCGTGCCGCTGCATGCCCACAAAGAAGCACTCCTCGTACTCGAGGATGGTCGAACGTTCAGGGGAGAGTCGTTCGGCGCCGAGGGTGAGACCTTCGGCGAGGCGGTCTTCTCCACCGGCATGACGGGCTATCAGGAGACGCTGACCGACCCGAGCTACCACCAGCAGGTGGTCGTGATGACCGCTCCCCACGTCGGCAACACCGGCGTGAACGACGAGGACCCCGAGTCCCGCAGGATCTGGGTCGCTGGCTACGTCGTGCGCGACCCCGCCCGGGTCTCCTCCAACTGGCGCGCGCAGCGCACCCTCGACGACGACCTGCGCGACCAGTCCGTGGTCGGCATCAGCGGGATCGACACCCGCGCCCTGACCCGTCACCTGCGTGAGCGCGGCGCGATGCGTGTCGGCATCTCGACGATCGAGACCGACCCCGAGGCCCTGCTGAAGAAGGTGCTCGCCTCCGCCGAGATGAGCGGTGCGAACCTCTCCGACGCGGTCAGCACCGCCGAGGCGTACGTCGTTCCCGCCAAGGGCGAGAAGCGGTTCACCGTGGCGGCCCTCGACCTCGGCATCAAGGAGATGACCCCGGAGCGGATGGCTGAGCGCGGCATCGAGGTGCACGTGCTCCCGGCGACCGCGACCCTCGAGGACGTCCTCGCGACCGAGCCGGACGGACTCTTCTACTCCAACGGCCCCGGCGACCCGGCCGCGACCACCGGCCAGGTGGAGCTGCTCAAGGCGGCGCTGGCCGAGAACATCCCCTACTTCGGCATCTGCTTCGGCAACCAGCTCTTCGGCCGCGCGCTCGGCTTCGGGACCTACAAGCTCAAGTACGGTCACCGCGGGATCAACCAGCCGGTCATGGACCTCACCACCCGCAAGGTCGAGGTCACGGCCCACAACCACGGGTTCGCGGTGGACGCCCCGATCGGCGAGGAGACGCAGACCGAGTTCGGCATCGCGACCGTCTCCCACGTCAACCTCAACGACGACTGCGTCGAGGGCCTCGAGCTCAAGGACGCCGAGACCGGGAAGCTCAAGGGCTTCTCCGTCCAGTACCACCCGGAGGCAGCGGCCGGCCCGCACGATGCCGCCTACCTCTTCGACCGGTTCATCTCTCTCATGGCGAAGGAGGTCTGAGCGATGCCCAAGCGCGAAGACATCAAGTCCGTGCTCGTGATCGGCTCCGGTCCGATCGTCATCGGCCAGGCCTGCGAGTTCGACTACTCCGGCACCCAGGCCTGTCGCGTGCTGCGCGAGGAGGGCATCCGGGTCGTCCTGGTCAACTCCAACCCGGCCACGATCATGACCGACCCGGAGTTCGCCGACGCGACCTACGTCGAGCCGATCACCCCGGAGTTCGTCGAGAAGGTCATCGCCAAGGAGCGCCCCGACGCGCTGCTGGCCACCCTCGGCGGCCAGACCGCGCTCAACTGCGCGGTGGCGCTCGACGAGCGCGGGATCCTGGAGAAGTACGACGTCGAGCTGATCGGCGCGACCATCGACGCGATCCAGCGCGGTGAGAACCGCGAGGAGTTCAAGAAGATCGTCGCCGAGCTCGGTGGCGAGAGCGCCAAGTCGGTCATCTGCCACAGCATCGACGACCTGCTCGCCGGCGCCGAGGTGCTCGGCTACCCGCTGGTTATCCGGCCGAGCTTCACCATGGGTGGCTCCGGCTCGGGCTTCGCGTTCGACGAGGCCGACCTGCGGCGCCTGGGCGGCGCCGGCCTCGCGGCCAGCCCGACCACCGAGGTGCTCCTGGAGGAGTCGATCCTCGGCTGGAAGGAGTACGAGCTCGAGGTCATGCGCGACCGCAAGGACAACTCGGTCATCGTCTGCTCCATCGAGAACCTCGACCCCATGGGCGTGCACACCGGCGACTCGATCACCGTCGCCCCGGCGATGACGCTGACCGACCGCGAGTACCAGAAGCTCCGCGACCTCGCGATCGGCATCATCCGCGCCGTCGGCGTGGACACCGGCGGCTGCAACATCCAGTACGCCGTCAACCCGGCCGACGGCCGGATCATCGTCATCGAGATGAACCCCCGCGTCTCCCGCTCGAGCGCGCTGGCCTCGAAGGCGACCGGCTACCCGATCGCCAAGATCGCCGCCAAGGTCGCGATCGGCTACACCCTCGACGAGATCGAGAACGACATCACCACCGGGCCGAACGGCTCGACCGCCGCGTCCTTCGAGCCGACCCTCGACTACGTCGTGGTCAAGGTCCCGCGCTTCGCCTTCGAGAAGTTCCCGGGCGCCGACACCACGCTGACCACCCACATGAAGAGCGTGGGCGAGGCGATGGCGATCGGCCGCAACTTCACCGAGGCTCTGCAGAAGGCCCTGCGGTCCCTGGAGAAGCCCGAGGCGGTCTTCGACTGGACCCAGGAGGTCGTCGAGCTCGACAAGCCTGCGCTGCTCGAGGAGATCAAGACCCCGACCGACGGCCGACTCAAGCGGGTCATGGACGCGATCCGAGCCGGTGCGACGCCGGAGGAGATCTTCGAGTCCACCAAGATCGACCCCTGGTTCATCGACCAGCTCTTCCTGATCAACGAGATCGCCCAGGAGATCATCGCGGCGCCCGAGCTGACCGCCGACGTGCTCCGCTACGCCAAGCGCCACGGCTTCTCCGACTACCAGCTCGGCAAGATGCGCGGCATGACCGCGGACGTCGTTCGCGGCGTACGCCACGCGCTGAACATCCGCCCGGTCTACAAGACGGTCGACACCTGCGCGGCCGAGTTCGAGGCGCGTACGCCCTACCACTACTCCTCCTACGACGAGGAGACCGAGGTGGCGCCCCGGGAGAAGGAGGCCGTGATCATCCTCGGCTCCGGTCCCAACCGGATCGGCCAGGGGATCGAGTTCGACTACTCCTGCGTGCACGCCTCCCTCGCGCTCAGCGAGGCCGGCTACGAGACCGTGATGGTCAACTGCAACCCGGAGACCGTCTCGACCGACTACGACACCTCCGACCGGCTCTACTTCGAGCCGCTCACCCTGGAGGACGTGCTCGAGATCGTCCACGCCGAGCAGCAGGCCGGCCCCGTGGTCGGCGTCATCTGCCAGCTCGGTGGCCAGACCCCGCTCGGTCTCGCGCAGGCGCTCAAGGACAACGGCGTGCCGATCGTCGGCACCAGCCCCGAGGCGATCCACCTGGCCGAGGAGCGCGGCGCCTTCGGCCGGGTGCTCCACAAGGCCGGCCTGGTCGCGCCGAAGCACGGCATGGCCACCACGTTCAACGAGGCCCGCGAGATCGCTGCCGAGATCGGCTACCCGGTCCTGGTGCGTCCCTCCTACGTCCTGGGCGGACGCGGCATGCAGATCGTCTACGACGACGAGGCGCTGCGCTCCTACATCGAGGCCGCGACCGAGGTCACCCCGGACAAGCCGGTGATGGTCGACAAGTTCGTCGATGACGCGGTCGAGATCGACGTCGACGCCCTCTACGACGGCACCGAGCTGTTCCTGGGCGGCGTCATGGAGCACATCGAGGAGGCCGGGATCCACTCCGGCGACTCCTCCTGCGCGCTGCCGCCGATCACCCTCGGCGCGGCCGAGGTCGAGCGGATCCGCACCGCCACCCTGGCGATCGCCGAAGGTGTCGGCGTCCGCGGCCTGCTCAACATCCAGTACGCACTCGGCTCCGACGTGCTCTACGTCATCGAGGCCAACCCGCGTGCCTCCCGCACCGTCCCGTTCGTCTCCAAGGCCACCGCGACCCCGCTGGCCAAGGCCGCCGCGCGGGTGATGCTCGGGGAGTCGATCGCGGAGCTGCGTACGGCCGGGGTGCTGCCGACAACGGGCGACGGGGGAGCGCTGCCGCCCAACCAGCCGATCGCGGTCAAGGAAGCGGTCATGCCGTTCAACCGGTTCCGCACGCCGGAGGGTCAGCAGGTCGACACCGTGCTCGGCCCGGAGATGAAGTCGACCGGCGAGGTGATGGGGCTCGACTCCGACTTCGGCCGCGCCTTCGCCAAGAGCCAGGCCGGCGCGTTCGGCCCGCTGCCGACGTCCGGGCGGATCTTCGTCAGCATGGCCAACCGTGACAAGCGCACCATGATCTTCCCGATCAAGGTGCTCGCCGACCACGGCTTCGAGATCTTCGCGACCGAGGGCACCGCCGAGGTGCTGCGCCGCAACGGCGTGGCGTCCCGGGTGATGCGCAAGCACTCCGCGGGCACGGGACCGGATGGCGAGAAGACCACCGTCGAGCGAATCCTCGACGGCGAGGTCGACCTGGTCATCAACACGCCCAACGGCACCTCCAACGCCAAGTCGGCCCGGATGGACGGCTACGAGATCCGCACCGCGGCGATCGTCTCCAACATCGCCTGCATCACCACCGTCCAGGGCCTCGGCGCCGCGGTGCAGGGCATCGAGGCGCTGCGGCGCGGTGAGATCGACGTACGCAGCCTGCAGGAGTGGCGCGACGTCGTCGGCCACCACGACGGCGGGGTGTCGGCCAAATGAGGGCCTATCGCGCCCTGTTCGACAAGGTGCTGACGAAGACCGATCCGGAGCGGGCCCACCAGCAGGCGTTCGCCGCGATCCGGGCCGCCGGCCCTGCGCTGTCCAGGACGCGTACGCCGGGTTCCCCCGTGCACGCCATGGGGCTCACCTTCCCGAACGTGATCGGGCTGGCTGCGGGCTTCGACAAGAACGCGGTCGGGATCGACGCCCTGGGCGGTCTCGGCTTCGGCCACGTGGAGATCGGCACCGTCACCGGCGAGGGCCAGCCGGGCAACCCGGCTCCGCGGCTGTTCCGGCTGCCCGCCGACCGTGCGGTGATCAACCGGATGGGCTTCAACAACGACGGTGCCGAGGCAGTCGCGGCCCGGCTGGCCAGCCGCCTGGAGCGGCGTGGCACGGCCACCGGCGGACCGATCCTCGGCATCAACATCGGCAAGACGAAGCTCGTGCCAGAGGACGACCAGGCCGCGGTCGAGGCCGACTACGCCAAGTCGGCGCGGCTGCTGGCGCCCTACGCCGACTACCTGGTCGTCAACGTCTCCTCGCCCAACACGCCCGGGCTGCGCACGCTGCAGTCGGTCGAGAAGCTGCAGCCGCTGCTGGAGCACGTGCGCTCGATCGCCGACCAGGTCACCAAGCACCGGGTCCCGCTGCTGGTCAAGATCGCGCCCGACCTGGCCGACTCCGACGTGGTCGAGGTCGCCGACCTGGCCAGCGCCATCGGTCTGGACGGGATCATCGCGACCAACACGACCATCGGCCGCGAGCACCTCGTCTCGACGCCCGCCGAGATCACCGCGGCCGGCGCCGGCGGACTCTCGGGCGCGCCGCTCAAGGCGCGGGCGCTCGACGTCCTACGGCTGCTCCGCAGCCGGGTCAGCCCCGAGATGACTCTCGTCGGGGTGGGTGGCATCGCCACGGTCGAGGACGCCCGCGAGCGCCTCGCGGCCGGTGCCGACCTGCTCCAGGGCTACACCGGGTTCATCTACGAGGGGCCGCTCTACGCCCGCCGGATCGCGAACGGGGTGGCTCGATGAGCTTCGGTGCCCGCTACGTGGCCGCGCTCGCCGAGCGTGGGCGGCTCTGTGCCGGGATCGACCCGCACGCCTCGCTTCTCCTCGACTGGGGGCTCAACGACGACCTCGCCGGCCTGGAGAGGTTCGCCCTGACCGCGGTCGAGGGTCTTGCCCCGCACGTCCCCGTCGTCAAGCCGCAGAGCGCCTTCTACGAGCGCTTCGGGTCGCGTGGCGTCGCGGTGCTGGAGCGGGTCATCGCGGAGTCGAAGGCCGCCGGTGCGCTGGTTCTCCTCGACATCAAGCGCGGCGACATCGGCTCCACCAGCCAGGCCTACGCCGACGCCTACCTCGATCCCGCCAGCCCGCTGGGCTCCGACGCGGTGACGGTGAGCCCCTATCTGGGCTTCGGCTCGCTGACGCCGTTCGTCGAGACGGCCACGAAGTTCGACGCCGGGCTGTTCGTGCTCGCCCTGACCTCCAACAAGGAGGGCCCCGAGGTGCAGCACGCGACGGTCGAGGACGGCCGCAGCGTCGGCCGGGTGATGCTCGACCATCTGCGCCGGCTCAACGAGGCCGAGACGCCGCTGGGCTCCTTCGGCGCGGTCGTCGGCGCGACCATCGACGGCGCGGACGGCGCCGGCGTGGCGTACGACTTCGGGTTCAACGGCCCCATCCTCGCGCCGGGCTTCGGTGAGCAGGGCGGCACCCCGGGCGACCTCGCCCGGATCTTCGGTCCCGCCAACGCCCACGTGGTCGCCAGCACCAGCCGCGGGCTGCTGCGGAAGGGCCCGGACGTGGCCGCGCTGCGCGATGAGGCGCTGCGGCTGCGGGACAAGCTCGGCTGACGGCTGCCGGTTCGTCTAGGTATGCAGACCAACCGTCGCTTCCCAAGCGGAGCTCCGCACGGGAAGCGACGGTTTCGCTGCATACCTAGACCAACCGCCCACCCCCGTGCCTGACAAACTAGCCCGATGACCAGTCTCCGGATAGCCGCCCGGCTCCTCGTCCTGCCGGTCCTCGCCACGAGCCTGAGCTCGTGCGGCGACCCGATCGAGAGCTACTGCGAGTCCCTGAAAGGGCACCAGGAGGAGCTGACGAACACGCTGGGGGAGGGCGGCACCGACGGCCTGATCGCCGCTCTGCCGGTGTTCGAGGACCTCGAGAGCAACGCTCCCGACGACATCGAGAAGGACTGGAGGACGCTCACCGGGGCGATCTCGGGGCTCCGCACGGCTCTGGACGACGCCGGCGTCTCGGCCGACGAGTTCGAGAACGGCGAGCCGCCCGAGAGCGTCGGCGACGCCGAGGCGAGGAAGATCGCCGAGGCGGCGACCGAGGTGAGCAGCACGAAGACGCAGGAGGCATCCGTACGCGTCCAGCAGCATGCCCGGGACGTCTGTCACACGTCGCTGACCCTGTGAACCATCGTGGGAACCATCTTGGGAACCAGATGGACACCAGATAGGCGACCCCGATTGCCGCCCCGGCAACGTAATGGCTAGATTGGCGCGAGCGCTTACTTTCAGCGCTCAGCCGGGGGGCACGATCCCTGTACCGCGCGACCCGGTTGCCCTGTTGACTACACATCTGATCGTGAAAGGGAGTCTTCGTGGCTCTGCCTCCGGACATCACCCCTGAACAGCGCGCTGCCGCGCTCGCCAAAGCCGCGGCCTCGCGCCAGGAGAGGGCTGCTGTCAAGAACAAGGTCCGCACTGGCGGCATGTCTGTCATCGAGGTCATCGAGGAGGGGAAGAAGAACGAGGTCGTCGGCAAGATGAAGGTGATCGACCTGCTGACCTCCCACCCCGGCCTCGGTGAGGTGCGGGCAACCCAGATGATGGAGCGTCTCGGCATCGCGATGAGCCGCCGTGTGCAGGGCCTCGGCCCCAAGCAGGTCGCCGCGTTGGTCGAGGAGTTCGCTCGCCGATGAGTCTGATGACGGACGAGAAGACCTCGACCGGGGCCGGCGAGAGCCAGGAGAAGCGACTGGTGGTCCTGGCCGGCCCGACCGCGGTCGGCAAGGGCACCGTCTCCGCGGCGGTCCGCGACGACCACCCCGAGGTCTTCTTGTCCGTCTCGGCGACGACCCGGAAGCCTCGCGAGGGCGAGGTCCACGGGGTGCACTACCTCTTCGTCTCCGACGAGGAGTTCGACGCGATGATCGCCGGCGGCGAGCTGCTGGAGTGGGCCACGGTCCACAACATGGCCCGCTACGGCACCCCGCGCGGCCCCGTCGTCAAGGCGCTGTCCGAGGGCCGCCCGGCGATGCTCGAGATCGACCTGCAGGGCGCCCGGCTGGTGCGCGAGACCATGCCCGAGGCCATCTTCGTGTTCCTCGCCCCGCCGAGCTGGGACGAGCTCGTACGCCGCCTGGTCGGCCGGGGCACCGAGACCGAGGCCGAGCGGGAGCGGCGCCTGGAGACCGCGCGGGTCGAGCTGGCGGCGGAGAAGGAGTTCGACGTCACCATCGTGAACCACGAAGTTCATCAGGCAGCCGATGAGTTGGTAACCTTGATGACGCTCGGGCTCCCGAGCAAGAAATCCGACCAAGCCGACAAGTGAGGCTCACGTGGCTGCCCCTCAGATCGACGCCCAGGGCGTGACCAACCCCTCGATCGACGACCTGCTGACGAAGACCGACAGCAAGTACAAGCTGGTTCTCTACAGCGCCCAGCGGGCTCGCCAGATCAACGCCTACTACTCCCAGCTCGGCGAAGGCCTGCTCGAGTACGTCGGCCCCCTGGTCGACACCCACGTTCAGGAGAAGCCCCTCTCGATCGCGCTGCGCGAGATCAACGAGGACCTGCTGACCTGCGAGGACATCGACCCGGCCGAGCTGGCCGCCCAGGCTGCCGCCGCCCAGGCCGCTGCTGCCGACGCGCCCGCCGCCGACCTCTGATCTAGGCACTTCGCTGTCCACCCACAGCACCACCCCGGCCGCCGCTCTCGATGAGAGGCGGCCGAAAGTGGTCTTAGGGGTCGCCGGCGGCATCGCCGCCTACAAGGCGGCCGAGCTGCTGCGCCGGTTCACCGAGTCCGGCCATGACGTGACCGTGGTCCCCACGGCCTCCGCCCTCGAGTTCGTCGGCGCTCCCACCTGGGCGGCGCTGTCGGGCAAGGAGATCGCCACCGGCGTCTTCGAGAACATCACCGAGGTCCCGCACGTACGCATCGGGCAGCAGGCCGACCTGGTGGTCGTCGCGCCGGCGACCGCCAACACGCTCGCCCGGGCGGCCCACGGCCTCGCGGACGATCTGCTCAGCAACGTACTGCTCACCGCGCGCTGCCCGGTCGTGTTCGCGCCGGCGATGCACACCGAGATGTGGGAGCACCCGGCCACCCAGGCCAATGTCGCCACGCTGCGTGAGCGCGGCAACATCGTCATCGAGCCGGCCGAGGGCCGGCTGACCGGCAAGGACACCGGCAAGGGGCGACTGCCCGAGCCGAGCGAGATCTTCGAGCTGTGCCGCGCGGTGCTCACCCATGGTGCCCGGGCCGACCTGGTCGGCCGCCACGTCGTCGTCTCGGCCGGGGGCACCCGGGAGTTCCTCGACCCGGTCCGCTATCTCGGCAACCGGTCCTCGGGGCTGCAGGGCTACGCCATCGCCCGTGCGGCGGCGGCCCGTGGGGCCGAGGTGACGCTGGTCGCGGCCAACGTCACCCTGCCCGACCCGGCCGGCCTGAAGGTCGTACGCGTCGGCACCACCGCCGAGCTGCGCGACGCCGTGGTCTCCGCGGCCGAGGGGGCGGACGCGATCGTCATGGCCGCCGCCCCGGCCGACTTCCGCCCGACCGGGGTGAGCGAGGCCAAGATCAAGAAGGCCTCCGACGGCTCGGCGCCGACGATCGAGCTGATGCAGAACCCCGACATCCTGGCCGAGATCTCCCACAACCGGACCAAACCCGGCCAGGTGGTGGTGGGCTTCGCGGCCGAGACCGGGGACGCGACCGGGTCGGTGCTCGAGCTGGCCGCCGCCAAGCTGAAGCGGAAGGGCTGCGACCTGCTCGTCGTCAACGACGTCAGCGGTGGCGCCGTCTTCGGCAGCGAGGTCAACAAGGCGGTCATCCTGGATGCCGACGGAGGCCACGTCGACGTGCAGGAAGGGGCGAAATCCGCCCTGGCAGAGGTGATCTGGGACCAGATCGCCTTACGCCTGGATGAACAACGCACGAACTGACGACACGCCCCGCGCCACGATGAGGACCAGCGCAGCAGTCCTGGGATCCGGGGTCTATGTTTGTCGACCAGAACGATTGACGTATATCGACCTGAACCACCACACGAACCTGTGAAACGGAGCTACACGTGACCGGACGTCTCTTCACGTCGGAGTCGGTGACCGAGGGGCACCCGGACAAGATCGCCGACCAGATCAGCGACACCGTGCTCGACTACCTGCTCGAGCACGACCCCAAGAGCCGGGTGGCTGTCGAGACCCTGCTCACCACCGGCCTGGTCGTCGTCGCCGGCGAGGTGACCACCGACGCCTATGCGCCGGTCGCCCAGCTCGTGCGCCAGAAGATCCTCGACATCGGCTACGACTCCTCCCTCAAGGGCTTCGACGGCCACTCCTGCGGCGTGCAGGTCGCCATCGGCGCCCAGAGCCAGGACATCGCCCAGGGCGTCGACACCGCCGAGGAGCACCGTGTGGAGAGCTCGGTCGACGAGCTCGACCTGCAGGGTGCCGGCGACCAGGGCCTGATGTTCGGCTACGCCTGCGACGACACCCCCGAGCTCTTCCCGCTGCCCATCAAGATGGCGCAGACGCTGGCCGAGAAGCTGACCGCGGTCCGCAAGGACGGCACGCTGGACTACCTGCGTCCCGACGGCAAGACCCAGGTCACCATCGAGTACGACGACGAGAACAAGGCCGTCCGCGTCGACACCGTCGTCCTCTCGACCCAGCACTCCGAGGAGACCAGCCAGGAGCAGCTGCACGCCGACATCAAGAAGTACGTCATCGAGCCGGTGCTCGAGCAGTTCAAGTCCTCGGTCCCCTTCGACGGCTACAAGCTCCACATCAACCCGACCGGCCGCTTCGTCGTCGGCGGCCCGATGGGTGACGCCGGCCTGACCGGCCGCAAGATCATCGTCGACACCTATGGCGGCATGGCCCGCCACGGCGGCGGCGCCTTCTCCGGCAAGGACCCGTCGAAGGTCGACCGGTCGGCTGCGTACGCCATGCGCTGGGTGGCCAAGAACATCGTCGCCGCGGGCCTGGCCCGTCGCGCCGAGGTCCAGGTCGCCTACGCCATCGGCAAGGCCCAGCCCGTCGGTGTCTTCGTGGAGACCTTCGGCACCCACACGGTGCCCGAGGCCAACATCCAGAAGGCGGTCCTCGAGGTCTTCGACCTCCGCCCCGCCGCGATCGTGCGCGACCTCGACCTGCTCCGCCCGATCTACGCCAAGACCGCTGCGTACGGTCACTTCGGCCGCGAGCTTCCCGAGTTCACCTGGGAGCGCACCGACCGCGCCGAGGCGCTCAAGGTTGCCGCCGGCGCCTGATCCACAGCACCACCTGTTGCCGAGTCGGCCCGTCTTGACGGGGCGACTCGGCATGGGTTGTG